>JAMWDA010000172.1 GCA_023818995.1 Candidatus Omnitrophota bacterium | reverse complement strand
ATCAAATTCTTCTGAATTAATAGATTTTTTAACTGAATCAAAAAATTTATAACTTATCTCCTCGTTAGATAGACGGCCGCTCTGGTCATCTGAATCAGCATATTCAATGAGTTGATAATTTAATTTATCAACATTAAGCCCGACCAGTACTTTTATTATTATCTGTGCATTCTTTTTAAGTTCTGTATAAAGCTCTCTTATACCGGAGAAATAAAAAAATCCTACCAGAAACTTTAATTCTTCGCTTTTATTTATTAGTTCTGCCAAGCGTTTTTTTAAATTTTCCGCACTGCTATTAGTGATAAAGTTTTTCATAGTTTTTTAATTGAGACTTCTCTAAATTTATCAGCGCTTATTCCTGTCTACTTCTCTATCTTATCTTTGCAAAAATCTCTCCTCCCCCCAAATTTAAAAGCCGGAATTTTTGTTTTCCGGCAAAATTGTCTTATGGTATAGAGATAAAGTTTTAGTCCGCCTGCTCTTTCTTCTACAGTATAAATCTGGATAAAACTTCCCCATTTTAATCCCTGAAATATTCTGTTACATATTATAATCCTTCCTTTTGCTATTTACAATTGAAATTGTATTTTAGATAGATCTACCCGGCAGATCGTATAAATAGGGTTTAAGCCATTCATCAATTATGATTGTAAGCTCAATAGACGGTAATTAAGTATACCCCCATCAATATAAGGCACTTTCTTACCATAGTTTAATGGTCTCTTTTGACAACTATTCTTTCTAATGTAATTAAAGTATTGATAGGAATGGATTCGTAACAGGGGTATATATTACCGTATGATATTAAAGAGTACCCCTTTTGCTTAGCATCTCTTAGGTGATACCTTTTATTAAATCTTCTCCTAATTTACCTCTTCCCTATAAAAAATAAACAGAGTATATCCAAAAAGAATAATCAAGATAAGCTAAAGTTAATGTTAACTTGCGTTCCCGGCAAGTAAGATAGTTTCTTTCTCAAAAAATTCTCTATTGCCCAAGAAGGAATATCTCCCCATAATTTTGCTCTCCCTGAGCGAATACACATCTTTCCCTTATGTTCTTCTACTATACATTTTGTTTTTATTATACCGTTTCCTCTACCGAGATCATCGTAACGAGAAACACCTTCAAACATAGCTTTATATATAGCTATACCATCTGAATAATCATTATAAACTTTTGAAAGTTTTTCTTTCAAACTAACCCCTATGCCTATTCCTTCATCAACTATACAAATTTTTAAGATATCTTTTCTTCTCTGGCAAATTCTCCCTACACTGATAAATCCATAAGAATTACTGTGCTCTATAATATTTTGTCCTATCTCAGAAATAATCACGGATAAATCCGTTGATTGTTCCAAGTTTAACTCTAATCTTTTTCTTAAACTATCAACTGCTCTATAAATATCCTCTGCTTTCTCTATAGGAAGTATATGCAAATATATTTCCTCCTCTCCAAAATTATAGTCTTTTGGGTAATTTCTTTCATTAAATCTATATTTTCCAAAGTAAGAAAAAAAATCCCACCTTTTAAAAACATCAAACATACGATAGTTATCGTAAAAATCTATCTCTACAGAAGAACATAATTTATTTAGATAACGACAAAGAATAAGCAGACACAAAATACAGTAAGATGATACAGAAGTAACTAAATTCAAATCTAAAATTATAGGAATATTCTTTATATCTTGAGGAAATTGACTTAAAAAGTATTCAAAGGAATTAGGATTAAGAATAGAGGGCACAACTATTCTATACTCTTTTTTCATACTATTAGGCAAGAATTTATTGTTTAAAAGTTAGCGGTGTTCAATGTTAGTTGAGGGACTCTTAGAAATCTGTTCTAACTTTACCTTAAAATAATCCCAAAGTTTAACTGCTTCTTCATTATTAGGGTCTAAACTAATAACTTCCTGTAAAAGTTCACTCGCTGTCCTATAAGATTCGTTAACTAAAGCTCTTTCTACTTTCTTAAGCATACCATCTATCTTAGCTTTAAACTTTCGTTTATTCAATTCTTCTCTCTTCCTTGCTAACTCCTCTTCTTCTTTACGCTTTTTCTCTTCCTCTTTCGCTCTCTTCCTCTCTTCCTCTCGTTTCTTCTTCTCTAACTCCTCCTCTTGCCTTCTTTTAGCCTCTTCCTTCTCCATCACAGAAAATATCGCTTCTTTAATCTTTTTAGCCTCTTTATTGAGAGGATCTAATTGTAAAATTTCATCCGCTTCTTTAATCGCCTCTTGATAACTACCTTTTTTATACAGTTCGCGAAGAAGAACCACCTTCTCCTCCGCCTTCCGTTTATTCTCTAAATTTTTTACCTTTTGAGCAAAGATAAACTTGTCAATCTGGTGTCTTATTTCTAAAGCTTCCTTTTCCAGCTGTAATTCCATAAGCTTTTTCTCCTTCTCTATATCTTTCTTTTTCTTGGAAAGCTCCTGCTGTAACTGTTCCATGAGTATATCTTCTTGCGTCTTCTCTTCCTCAGGAGGAGATTTACCAACTTCTGATAATATTTCCTCTATACCACTCTTCAGCCTTTTAAAATCTTCTCCATAGAGATAAGAAAACTCTTTCTCAATTTGACCAGCAAGCCGTTTGTATATCTCCTCAAGAAACTTCTCACATACTGGAGTAAATTCTTGAAAAGAATTATCCTTTTCCAACTCTATAACTTTTCTAAAACAGACTAAAGCGGAAGGATAATCTTTAGCAAAGTAATATTCTTTCCCCAAGTCAAAATAGGTCTTGATATAAAGTTTTTTCCTTTCTTCATTTAGCTTCATCTCGTAATCCTTACTATAATTACTCTCTAATGCTTCCCACTTACTTCTCCAGTCAGGTGATTGTTGGGGAAAAACACTCACTACAACAAACAAACCAAAAATAAATATTATAAATTCTCTTTTCATATTAGTACCTCGGTATTTCTAATACCTGTTGAGGATAAACGTAATCGGGATCCTCTATTTGGTCAATATTAGCTTTAAATAGCCATAACCATTTGTAGGGGTCGTTGTATAGTTTCTTAGCTATTTTCCATAAAGAATCTCCCTCCTCAACAATATAAGTAGGAACTTTCGTAATATCTGTCCCCTTTTTTGCCGATTCTAATTCTTTTTTTAATCTCTCTATCTCTGCCTCAGCAATTCTTAACTGAGAAGTTAATTTTAGAACCTCGTCACTTAACTTATCTAAATCCTCATTCTTCTTT
>JAMWDA010000171.1 GCA_023818995.1 Candidatus Omnitrophota bacterium | reverse complement strand
AAGGATAAAAAATCCATCTTCTGAGCATAAGGTTTTGAGATAGCGGTTAAATCTAAAGCCAAGACTGTATCCTTATCTATTTTATTTTTGGAATGTTCGATTAACTTTTTATTTATATGTGCAGAAAGACTCTCATCTTGAATATTTCTAGATAATCTCATTTCTGTTTTTAATAGTCTTATCTCTTCATTTAGACTCCTTGCTACTTCAGATAATTTAATGTCTCGGGATGCTTGTATACCAAAGAGCATTTGGTGGATAAATTTTCTCTTTGGTAAAGATAATCCTTGGGCAATAAATTCTACAAAATTTTCCAGTTGGTCGTTTATCCTTTCTATCAATTTGGTATCCTTGTTCATAACAGCCTCCTTTTTTGGGTAAAAAGTTTACCCATTTTTTAAATCAAAAATAGTATATCTCAAAGGAGGCTCCATTCCCAGATTTTAATTTTCTTATCTCATTGAATTAGACAAAGTTAGAAAAATTTAAGCTTAATTTTTGGGTAATGTCCAGTTTTCTTGCCACCTGGATTGCCACCCTTAAAAATCTATTATTTCTTACCACTTCTGGCGGAGGGGAGAGGATTTGAACCTCCGGTGACTGTAAAAGCCACAACGGTTTTCAAGACCGCCGCAATCAACCGAACTCTGCCACCCCTCCTAAGGTATATCTTTCCCCTATACTATTTTAAATTGTCTAAAATATAGTAAAATTATAAAGGTGTTATATTTTCATTTGGGTAAATGAACTAATACATAATTTGCTATATTTTGCGCATCAGCTGCATTTATCTCTATAAATTCTATACCCAATTTATAATGTATCCCTTTGTATTCTTTTCTACCCATCTCTTTAACCCACATCACTCTACCCTTAGCTAAAATGGGTAGTTTATAATTGGGAAGAAAAATCTTTAGATAAAGAACTGTTCCTTGCTCAAGGTTATCATCTATCACCACGCATATACCATTAGCACTAATATTTATTGTCACCCTTATATCGTATTGACCATTTAGCTCTTTTGAGTAATTAACGATAACCGAATTAAGTCTGGGAAATTTGCGCCTAATCTTCCATATCAATCTTTAGGAGGAGAAAAAATAATCGTTTGATTATCCTTAATCCCTCTCAAAAACTCCTCAATAGCTTTCTTTACCTCTTTTATATCAAACTCTTTATTTATATATGCTTTATTATTTTTATCAATCTCCTTTATATTTACTAAATAAAGATAATCGGGCAGAATTAAAGAGGGATTGATACTCTTGATAAATGGTGTATTTATAGGTAGAAGACTAATTATTCTCCTTCTATTATTGGGTAATCTCACAATACAAGCTCCTTTTAGTCGTATATGCTCTTCAATTTTTTCTAATAGGTTATCTTTAGAAATAGACAAAATTGGTGAATTTTGTCGGCAGATATAAAACATTCTAAGTAGCAATTACTTAACCCATCTAAGAAAAAATCTCTACCCATATACTTCTTACCAACATCCCACCGGCTTTTATACCCTCGGTTAATATATTTAATAAAGGTAGATTAAAACTTATATTGAAATAAAATCCTAAAAGGATTAAATTTAAAGTATATAGTAAACTCAATATAAAAAGGTAATTAAAAAAACTAAATAGATTGTTACCTCTACTCCCGCTTGCTACAAAGATAAGGTGCGCCATAAAAATTGTTCCCCCTAAAAATACAAAAATATCCTTGTTAAAACCTTTTTCTAATACCTTAGGGAGGATAAAATACCCTAACCATAAGACTATAAGTAAAGATGGTATAGCTAAATATAAGAAAGTCTGCCTAAAAAAGAAACGTTGAATTTTATCATATATATTGTTAAGGTTAGCTACGAAAGTATAGAATATTAAAGGAGAAACCAAACCTAAGAAAAATACCCACAATTTAAATCCTTCCTGCGATTTTAAATTCTTTATAAATACCTGAGTAATCTTTATAAGGAAACAAAAAAATAGAAGAAAAATAATAAAGTTTAGAAAAGAAAGGAAATGATTAATTTTCGATTCTTGTTTTTCCATCATAATATGGACTTAACACTGTGGGTAAAGTTATAGAACCATCCTTATTCTGATAATTCTCTAAGAGAGCAACAATCAATCTTGCCAAGGCTACCCCTGAACCGTTGAGAGTATGAACAAACTCAGGTTTTCTGGTGAGTTTATCTCGATAACGAATATTTCCCCGACGAGCTTGAAAATCCTCAAAATTAGAACAACTGGAAACTTCCAACCACCTATCAAGCCCAGGAGCATATATTTCTATATCGTAACATTTAGTAGAAGCAAAACTCATATCTCCTGTAGCTAAAAGCACTACCCTATAAGGTATTTCAAGTAACTCAATCACTTCACAAGCATCAGCTAATAACTTCTCTAACTCTTCATAAGAAGTTTTGGGATGAACAAATTTTACTAACTCCACCTTATCAAACTGATGTACCCTGGTTAAACCTTTAGTATCCTTACCATAAGAACCTGCCTCTCTACGGAAACAAGCAGTATAGGAAACATAATATATAGGTAAATCATCCTCACTAAGGATATCATCACGATGAATATTAGTAACCGGCACCTCGGCAGTAGGAATTAAAAAATAATCATCATCCTTTAGCTTGTACATATCCTCCTCTAAATTAGGTAACTGGCCGGTAGTTAACATTGAAGTTCTATTTACAAGAAAAGGGGGGAATACCTCTTTATAGTTATGCTTGGTAGTATGTAGGTCTAACATAAAATTAATCAATGCTCTTACCAGTTTAGCTCCCTTA
This sequence comes from Candidatus Omnitrophota bacterium, assembly GCA_023818995.1. Lineage (GTDB taxonomy): Bacteria > Omnitrophota > Gorgyraeia > Duberdicusellales > 4484-171 > JAMWBQ01. The sequence goes on along the minus strand of JAMWDA010000171.1, from coordinate 449 downwards.
CCTTTAAAAAGGGCAAAGTTAGACCCACATATTTTAGAGGCGCGGGGAAAATCAATAATATCGAGGTGCTCCGACAACTCTATATGGGTTAAAGGGGTAAAGTCAAACTTTCTTTTACTCCCCCAATCTCTAATTATCTTATTAAAAGAAACATCACCACGGGGAACAGAACTATGAGGAATATTGGGAACTATTAATAACTTCTTTTGTAGGGAATCTTTTATCTCTCTTAACTTTGCTTCCCAATCATCTAATTCTTTAGAGACTTCTTTCATCTCCTCTATCTTAGAAGATATATCCTCTTTTTTCTCTAAGAGAGTTTTTATCTCCTCGTTAGCACGGTTCTTATACTCCCGTAAAGAATCTATTTTTTGCACCCACTCTTTTCTCTGGTTATCCAACTCAATAATTTCATCTATATTGACAGAGCTATTTCTTGCTCTAAGAGC
>JAMWDA010000011.1 GCA_023818995.1 Candidatus Omnitrophota bacterium | reverse complement strand
AATAAGGAAAATAGAAAAAATGCTTCATATTTCTCATACGAGTATAGTAAATAATCTTTTGCTTTTACCGGGGATCATTCGTATAGAAGAAGAAGATAGAGATGATACGGTTATATTGTCCGTATTTAAGGAAGCACTGGACAAGTTGGTTGCTTCTAAAAAGAAGCAAGGAGAAGCAATAAAGAAAGAGATAATTAAAAATTTAAAGAAAATATTCTCTAATATAGAGAGAATAAAAAAGGTAAAATTTCCTCACAGTGAAGAAGAAAATGGTAACAAAGACATAGCGGAGGAAATAGCACTTATCTCATTCTATATCAATAAGTTAGAGAAAACAATATTCTCTAATTCTCAAGGAGTAAAAGGTAAGGAGATTGATTTTTTGACTCAGGAGATTCTAAGAGAACTTAATTCTGCTTCTAGCAAAATAAAAATGACTAAAGTAGCCTGGTGGTTGGTGAGAGCGAAGAGTTATTTAGAGCGCATAAGAGAACAGGCGCAGAATATAGAATGAAGTTATCTAAAATTTTTATCATTTCTGGACCATCAGGAGCAGGTAAAACCACTCTTTTAAAAAAACTTTTTTTAAGAAAATTTATCAAAAATAATTTTATAAGAACAGTGTCTTTTACTACCCGTAAGAAGAGGAGAGGGGAGAAGGAGGGGGGGGATTATTTTTTTGTGTCACGGGAAAAATTTTTAAAATTAAAAGATAAGAATTTTTTTTGGGAATATCAAAATATTTTAGGGGATTATTATGGAACACCAAAATATTTTTTGACAAAAGCAAAAAAATTAGGTAAAAATTTAATATTATGTATTGATGTAAAAGGAGGGATGTATTTAAAGAAAATAATAAAAAATAATAAATTAGTTAATATTTTTATAAGTGTGCCCAATAAAAATGTTCTTTATGAAAGATTAAAAAAAAGAGCAGAAAAGAAAGATATTATTAAGAAAAGAATAAATTTAGCAAAAAAAGAGTTGCAATTTATAAAAAAATATGATTATTTAATTATAAATGAAAATTTGAGAAGTTCTTTAAAATTTTTAGAAGCAATTCTAATAGCAGAAAGTATAAGGAGAGAATAGAGATGAAGAACGATTATGTGCCCTTAGAAAAGCTATTAGAAGCTAGTAATGGTTCTATTTATAGGTTAACTGCTTTGGTTGCCCAAAGAGCAAGAAGTCTTGCCGAAGGAGAGAAGCCTTTAATTGATAAACCAAAAGAAAAAGTTATTGATACCGCTTTAGAAGAAATTAAGGAAAGAAAGATAAGAGTAAAGAAAGATAAAAAGTAAGGAGTTTAAAGATTTGGCGGCGTAGCCAAGTGGCAAGGCAGTGGTCTGCAAAACCATTATTCAGCGGTTCAAATCCGCTCGCCGCCTCCAAGGTGAGTGGATTTTATTTAAATAGTGGGCGAGTGGCGGAATAGGCAGACGCCTGGGACTTAAAATCCCATGTCCCGTGAGGGGCGTGAGGGTTCGACTCCCTCCTCGCCCACTTAATAAATTTGGGCGCATAGCTCAGCTGGTTAGAGCGCAACGTTGACATCGTTGAGGTGAGAGGTTCGACTCCTCTTGCGCCCATTAAAGTTAAAGAAATAATCGGGGTCGTCGATTAGTCTGGTTTAAGTCCCCTGACTGTCGATCAGGTGAGCGTGGGTTCAAATCCCATCGACCCCGTTTTTTATTTTATAATCAAAGAGGAGGTGGTGATGCTACCATTTGTATCAATAATCGTTCCTGTAAGGAATGCTGCCCGCACGATAACTACTACCTTAGATTATCTTATGAAGATAGATTATCCTAGAGATTCTTGGGAGATAGTTTTTGCTGATGGAGGAAGTAGAGATGGCACAGTTGAGATTATTAAAGAACAAATAAGGCGTTATCCTTTTATAAAGCTTGTGGAGATACCTAATTGCCCTTCTCCTGGTTTTGCTCGCACAGAAGCACTCAAGCAAGCAAAAGGTGAATTTATATTCTTTACTGATGGTGATTGTGCACCCTGCAGAGATTGGATTTACAAGATGCTTAAAATTTTTGAGAAAGATAAAAAAATTGGTGCTGTAGGAGGGGAAATTTTTACTTTAAGAGTAGATAAAGATAATTTGGTAGAGATTTATTGTGAAGCTTTTGGATTCAATCGTGTATCCTGGCGATACGGTAATTTACAAGAGGGCTACTATCCCCAATTAGATGATTATACTCCTACCCAAATATGTGGGCATCGCGCTTACTTTTTTGTTACTGCTAATGTAGCCTATAGAAAAGAGGCGGTAGAGGATAATCAACGAAAATTTTGGGATTTACCTACCGGTGAGGATATAGATTTTGGTATAAGAGCAAGAAAAAAGGAGTGGAAATTTTATTTTTTACCTTCTGCATCTGTAGAGCATATGCATAGAGCAGATTTAAAGAGCCTTCTTAAAGTTTGGCGTTCTTATGGAGAAGCACACCCTCCTTTATTAGCTACCCACTCTAAACCTTATATGGAAATAATCTTGCAGTTTATAGGTAGATACCCTAACCATTATATTGTAAAGTTCCCCAGTTTTATTAAAGGATTTATCTATCTTGGTAATTTTCATCTTATGCATATATTTGGATTACTTACGTTATTTTTCTTTATCCTCCAATGGGTATTTTTCCCTTCCTTGATAATGAGTATATTAGCTTGGGTATCTTTACCTTTATTTTTGTTTTTTGCATTCAGGTTTTTTAGAACAGCTTTTAATATAAAGCCATACAACAAATGGTTTGAATTTGCTAAAATGAAGTATTTAACTAACCTTTATTTCCTTTGGGGGGGATTAAAAAATTCTCTTCGTTATAGAACTTTTTGTATTGAGCCCAGTTTTTAGTAATAAATTTTCCTTAAGGAGGAAAAATGTGGGTTTTGTATTTAATTGTTGGTTTACTATCCGGTATTAGTAGTGGTTTCTTTGGTATTGGAGGAGGAACAGTTCTTATACCAGCCTTAGTTTACATATTTGGTTTGACCCAACACGAAGCACAAGGGACTACTTTAGCCATAATGGTTCCCCCTATAGGTCTTTTGGCAGCAATTAAATATTATCTAGAAGGGAATGTGAAATTATCTATGGCAATTTTTATCTGTATAGGATTCTTGGTGGGTGGACTTATTGGTGCGCAATTCGTTCATAAAATAGATGATTATCTTCTAAAAAAATTATTCGGCGTGTATCTACTTTTGATTTCTATAAAAATGATTATGGGAAAATAGCCTTGACAGGCGCTTTATTTTAGGTTATATTAAATTAAACCTTTAAGCCGGTCCAGTGAGGCTGGTAAGGATAAAATTATGAAGTAAAAGAGAAAATAAATTGATGCTCACCAGTAAGGTGAGCTTTATTTTTATAGAAAGGAAAAAATTTATGTCACCCATTTTTAAAGAAAAAACAAAAGTTTTCTTAGAGGAGGATATTAAACGAACTCTCTATAGATTAGCTAACGAAATTTTAGAAAGCCCATTTTACCTTCAAGAAGTAGTTCTCTTAGGGATTCAAACACGGGGAGTATACATCGCAAAAAGAATAAGAGATATAATAAAGGAAATAAAAGGGATAGAACTCCCTTTAGGCACTCTTGATATAACATTTTACCGTGATGACTTGACCGTGATTGGTCCTAAACCTTTAGTTAAAGAAACTAATATTGATTTTGATATAAACGATAAAGAAACAATTCTTATTGATGATGTTCTTTTTACAGGTAGAACGATTCGTGCTGCTTTAGATGAGATTATGGATTTTGGTAGACCAAAGAGAGTTCAACTATTAGTCCTGATCGATCGTGGGCATAGAGAGTTACCTATAAGAGCGGATTTCGTAGGTAAAAATATACCAACTTCTATTAAGGAGATGGTAGAGGTAAGATTAAAAGAGGTGGATGGTAAAGAGGAAGTAGTAATTTTAGAGCCTATAAATTAGTATGGTAGAGTGGACAAAAAAGCATATCTTAGAAATAAAAGACCTAACGCGTCAAGAGATGGAGGTAGTTTTTAATTTAGCCAGTTCTTTTAAGGAGGTTTCTCAAAGAGAGGTTAAAAAAACCCCTGCCTTGAGAGGTAAAACTGTGGTAAATTTATTCTTTGAGAATTCTACGCGCACACGCACATCTTTTGAGTTGGCCGCAAAAAGACTCAGTGCAGATGTTTTGAATTTTTCCTCTTCTACTAGTAGTATTAGTAAAGGAGAGAGCGTTGTTGATACAATCAAAAATTTAGAGTCTTACCGCCCCGATATTTTGATTATACGTATTGATACGGGAGCATGCTTAAAGAACTTTTTAAACTATACCAGAGCAAGCATCATAAATGCTGGTGATGGAAAGAATGAACATCCCACGCAAGCTCTCTTGGATATGTTTACGGTCAAAGAGGTTAAGGGAAGCTTAGATAATTTAAATGTACTCATTGTAGGAGACATAATGCATTCCCGTGTCTGCCGGTCTAATATCTTTGGGTTCCAAAAGTTCTCTTCTAAAGTTAGAGTGTGTGGACCACCAGCGTTTATCCCCTTTGAGTTTGAAAAATTAGGAGTGGATGTTTTCTACGATTTAGATAGAGCTATAGAAGATGTGGATGTGATAATTATGTTACGTATCCAGCGAGAACGTCAGAATTTAGCTTACTTTTCTACTCTGCGTGAGTATGTAGAGAATTTTTCTCTTACTCCAGAGAGATTAAAGAGAGCAAAAAAGGATTGTATAGTTATGCATCCCGGTCCGGTTAATTGGGATGTAGAGATAAGTTCTACTCTCAAAGATGAGTTGCACCCTTTAATTTTGAAACAAGTAGAGAATGGTTTAGCTATAAGGATGGCTGTGCTTTATTTAGTAGGAGCGGAAAAGAGAGAACATAAAACTTTAAGGAGATAAAGTGAAAATATTGATAAAATCAGCAACGATCGTAAATTCTAAAAATACCATTTTAGCGGATATCCTTATTGAAAATGGTAGAATTGCCAAGGTGGAGAGGAATGTTAAAGAAGATGCTGATAGGAAGATAGATGCCAAAGATAAATTTGTTTTACCAGGGTTGATTGATTTACACACACATTTAAGAACACCGGGCAGAGAGGATGAGGAGGATCTTATTAGCGGTAGTTGCGCGGCAGCTAAAGGAGGATTTACTACTATTCTGTGCATGCCTAATACTAATCCTTGTATTGATAACGAGGGAGTAGTGGAGTGGATTAGGGAGGAAAGTCAGAAGATAGGTATAGTTGATATAATTCCTATAGGAGCGATCACTAAAGAACGAAAAGGAAAGGAGTTAACCGAGTTTGGAGCTTTAAAAAAGGCTGGTTGTTTAGCTTTAAGCGATGATGGGAGCTCTATAGATGATAGTTATCTTTTTAGACGAGCTTTGGAGTACGCTAAAATGTTCAACTTGATTATTGTTTCCCATTGCGAAGATAAGAGTTTGTCCCTTCAAGGAGCCATGCGGGAATGTTTTATTTCTGGTAAATATGGGATGAGTTCTATCCCCGATATAGCTGAGACCATAAGAGTATTTAGAGATATAGAGATAGCTAAATACGTCAATACTAAATTGCATTTGGCCCATATAAGCTGTAAGAAGAGCATAGAGCTGATTAGGAAGGAAAAGGAAATATTTTCTTACTTAACTTGCGAGACATCGCCTCATTATTTTATTCTTACCGTGGAAGATGTAGAGAAGAGTAATTTTCATGGCAATTTCAAAGTAAATCCCCCCCTGGGAGAAAGAAATGATGTTGAGGAAATAAAAAAAGCTCTTAAGGAAGGAATAATAGATTGTATAGCTACTGACCATGCCCCTCACTCTTTTGCCGAGAAGGAAGCTCCTTTTGAAAATGCACCTTTTGGAGTTATAGGTTTAGAGTTAGCTTTTTCTTTAACTTACACTTATTTAGTAAGAGAGAAGATAATTAGTTTAAACCAGTTAGTAGAGAAGTTATCTTATAATCCGGCAAATATTTTAGGACTAAAAGAGAGAGGAGAGATCAAAGAGGATGCTATCGCTGATTTGATTATCGTTGATGTAAATAAAAGTTGGCAGGTAATCTCTAAAAATTTAGTATCTAAATCTAAAAACACCCCCTTCTTAAACTCAGAATTAATGGGGTTAGTGGAATTAACTATTCATCAGGGAAAGATAGTATATGAGAGACCATTTTTCCCTTCAATAAATTTATCTTCGGGAGAGTAAAATGAAATTTATACTTACCAAGGAATTAGGTAAGTTAGCTCGCTGGCTACGTATCCTTGGTTTTGATGTTGTTTATTATAAATCTGAAAATTTAGGCACTCTAATAATAGAGGCATTGAGAGAAGATAGAATTATCGTTACGCGTAGTAAGATTAAATTCGGTAATTTAGAAAAAAATATCCAGATAGTTAGTTCCCAAAATATCAAGGAGCAATTAAAGGAGTTAATAAAGAATTTGAATTTAACCTTAGATGAAGAAAAGATGTTTACTCGCTGTGTTTTGTGTAATAGAATTTTAGAAAGAGTGGATAAGATGAGTATAAAGGAAAAAATTCCTGAGTATGTTTTTGTTACCCAAGATGATTTTATGCTTTGCCCAGAGTGTAATAAGGTTTATTGGCAGGGTAGTCACTGGGGAAATATTAGAAGGACGATCGCTGAATTAGGTGTTTATTAAAAATGGAATTCGTTGCTGATTTTCATATTCATTCCCGTTACTCTCGGGCCACTTCACACGATATGGTTTTACCTCAATTAGCTAAATGGGCACGCTACAAAGGAATTACTCTTTTAGGCACAGGAGATTTTACTCATCACTTATGGTTGGAGGAATTGAAGAGGTATTTAAACCCCGAGGAAGATAAAGGGTTGTTTTCTTTTGAAGGAGTATACTTTATCCTTTCTGGCGAAGTATCCAATATTTTTTCTCAAAATGGCAAAGGTTATCGTGTCCACAATATAATTTTACTACCCACATTTAAATTAGCCGAAGAGGTAAATAAAATGTTAAGCTGCTATGGCAATTTAGCTTCCGATGGGAGACCAATTTTAGGGATGAGTTGTAAGGCATTAGCTAAAGAGTTATTTAACATATCTAAAGATATTATGCTTATACCTTCTCATATTTGGACACCGTGGTTTAGTGTTTTTGGTTCTAATTCAGGATTCAATTCTTTAGAAGAAGCATTTGATAATTATACTTCAAATTTAACTGCTTTAGAAACAGGACTCTCCAGTGACCCTCCTATGAATTGGCGATTATCTAAATTGGACAGGTTTAGTTTAGTTTCTAATTCTGATGCCCACTCACCTTCACGTATTGGTAGGGAGGCAAATGTATTTAACTGCGAACTTAACTATTGGGAGATAAAGAGAGTTCTGGAAAAAAAAGATAAAGAGAAATTTCTCTACACTATAGAATTTTTTCCCGAGGAGGGAAAATACCATTACGATGGTCACAGGAACTGCAATATTAGATTGCATCCCAAGGAAACAAAGAGTTGTAAGGGTAAATGTCCGGTTTGTGGGAAACCTCTTACCCGCGGTGTTCTCAATAGAGTAATTGAGTTAGCTGATAGAGAAGAGGGGGTTATTCCCCAAAACAGTATCAGTTATAAGAGTTTTGTTCCCTTAGATGAGATAATTGCTGAAGCAAAAGGTATAGATAAAAAAAGCAAAGCTATAGAGAAAGAATATCTATCTATTGTTTCTGAACTTGGTTCGGAATTTAATATTTTGGTGAAACTCAAAGAAGAAGAACTTTTTTCTCAATTAGATTATCGTATAGCTGAAGGAATAAAGAGAGTTAGGGAAGGCAAACTAAAGATTTTACCTGGTTTTGATGGAGAGTATGGCATAATAAAGATATTTGATGAGGAGGAAAAAAAGATAGAACAACTAACTTTTTTTTAAGGAGGTTATTGAGTATGAAGATAGCAGTAGTATTTTACTCTTTTTCCGGTAATACTAAAAGATTAGCTAGTTTCTTAAAGGAAAAGTTTTTGGAGAAGAAAAGAGAAGTGGATTTAATTGAGCTAAAACCGGTTAGAGAAGAAACAGTGTTTTTAAAACAGTGTATGCAGGCATTTTTAAAAAGAAAACCAGAATTGTTAGATGTACAATGCGATTTAAAAAATTACGAGTTGGTTATATTCTCTTCTCCTGTATGGGCATTTACCTTTGCTCCTTGTTTACATAGTTACTTTAAAAAAGTTAAGAATTTAGAAGGTAAACAGACAGTTATAATTCTTACCTATGGCAGTGGTGCTGGGGCAGATAAGGCTTTAAAGGAGATGGAAGAGGTTATCTTGGGCTTTAAAACAAAAATTATCTTTGAGGCAAAAATTCCCGGATATAAAACAAAGAATGAAGATTATTTGGCGGAAAAGTTAGAACCATTAATAGAGATGGTTTAAATTTAAACTGTCCCTATAGCTCAATGGATAGAGCGCTGGCCTCCGGAGCCAGAAATGCAGGTTCGATTCCTGCTAGGGACAGGTAAATATTAAAAATGATGGTAAAGAAGTGTAAGATAATATTTGCCTTAGATTTTTCCCAGAGAAAAGATTTTTCCTATTGGTTAGATTTAACTGAAGACCTCATAGATTTCTATAAGATAGGCCTAGTAGCGTTTACAGGATTAGGGGTTGAGGCTATAAAGATAGTAAAGAGGAGGAAGAAGCGGATATTTTTAGATTTGAAATTTTTTGATATACCAAATACGATGATTAAATCAACGATGAACCTCCTCCCTTTAGGTATAGATATGTTAGATTTTCATCTTTTGGCTGATAAAGATTCTTTACAGTTTACTTTGGAAGAGATAAGAAGATTGGCTAAGAATAAAATAGACTTACCTTATTTTTTAGGAGTAACGATATTGACAAGTTCCTCATTTAAGTTTACAATACACAAAAAAGTATCTACACTTGTAGATAAAGCTTTTGAGCTAGGATTCGAAGGGGTAGTTTTACCGGGAAGAGAAGCAGAACAGATAAGAAAAAAGGTAGGGGAAGATTTTTTATTAGTATGTCCAGGGATTAGAGTTAATGAGAATAACGATGACCAAAAGATGACAGTGACGGTTAAGGATATAAAAGAAATAGCAGATTATATAGTAGTAGGTAGACCAATTTATCAAGCAAAAGAACCTTGTAAGGTTATTAATGAAATTTTGAAAGAGATAGGTTAGAAGAATAGGGAGAAGAAAACAATGGAAGTAAACTTGGAAGGGTTGATAGAGAAGATTAAAAGAGAGGGTGTAGAAGAGGCTAAAAAGACTTCTCAAGAGATTATTAGGAAAGCAGAGGAAGAAGCGAAAAGTATAAAAGAGGAAGCACAAAAGAATGCTCAAGAGCAATTAGAGAAAGCTAAAAAAGAAATAGAGCATTTTAGAAAAACCGCCCAAAATTCTTTACAACAGGCAGCACGTGATATTATACTTCTTGTTCGCCAAAAGATAATTGAGTTATGCGACTATATTCTAAAGAGAGAAGTTTCTAATAAGCTCGATTCTCAATTCTTGGGAGAAATAATCTTGAAAGTTATAGATAAATGGGTTCCTCAAGAGGATATTAAGTTAGAGTTACAGGTATCATCGGAAGATAAAAAGCGATTAGAAGAATTTTTATTTAGCCGGTTAAGAGAAGATTTAAAAAACAGTTTAGAGATTAAAATTAGACCAGAAATTAAGAAAGGTTTCCGAATAAAAATAGAGGGAGAAGATTTATATTACGATTTTAGCGATGAAGCTATCTCGGAAGCATTATACTTAATGATAAATCCTGCTCTTTCCCAAATACTCAGTGGTAAAAATGGATAAATTCTATTACCTTGCCGCACAACTACCTTTTTTAAAGTTTGCCCACCCTCCCTTTATTACCAAAGAGGATTTTTTTTCTCAGTTGAGAAAATGGCTAATGCCAAAAGAATTAGCAATTTTAAACAATGCTGAAATTAATGATTTTTCTATAATAGAAGGTGCGCCAAAACTTTTAGTTAACTATAAAAAGTTTGAAAGAGAACTGAGAGAAAGAATCGCTTATTTTCGAAGAGCAAGGAAGAATAATTTAGAGTATAGTTTATCTGGTGAACTTAAAGATATTCTTACGCAAACAGATCCTTTGGAAGCAGAGAAGAAACTTCTATATTTAAGATGGAAATTTGTTGAAGAGTTAGAAATAGGCCACTATTTCGATTTAGAATTTTTTATTGCTTATTTTTTAAAGTTACAAATTTTGTATAAGTTTTTCACCTTTAATAAAGATGAGGGTATGCGTAAATTTAAAAGTTTATGTGAGGTAAATTTAAGTTAACATCCGCTAGCATAAAAAAGAGATGGATAAGTATGGAAAAATTATAGGAATAAATGGGAATATGATTTCTGTAGTTTTTGAAGGCAATGTTCTTCAGAATGAGATGGGTTATGTTTTATCAGGAGAGGAGTGTATTAAAGCAGAGGTAATAAAGATTAGGAATAATATAGCCTATATGCAGGTTTTTGAAAATACAAAAGGGCTTAAGGTTAATGATACAGTGCAGTTTACTGGCCAGATGCTCTCTGTTCAACTCGGCCCGGGCTTACTTGGGCAGATATACGATGGCTTACAGAATCCCCTTACAGAGTTAGCCGGCAAATATGGATTCTTTCTGCCCAGAGGGGTTACGATGAATCCTTTGGATACCAAGAAAGTATGGCATTTCAATCCTATGGTAAAAGTGGGAGAAAAAATAGTTAAAGGTTTCCCTTTAGGTTACGTGCAGGAAGGTATTTTCTCACACTATATTATGGTTCCTTTTGATTTAGAAGGAGAGTTTACTATAGAAAGCATCGTTAATGAGGGTGATTACACTATTCAGGATAGAGTGGCGGTCATAAAAGATAGAGAGGGCAAAATTTTTGAGTTGGATATGGTATTCAGTTGGCCAATAAAAATACCTATTAAAGTTTACCGAGAAAAATTTACTCCTACACACCCTTTGATTACTCGTATCCGTATCATTGATACATTTTTCCCTATATGTAAAGGAGGAACATACTGTATACCAGGACCATTTGGAGCAGGAAAGACCGTGCTTCAGCAGTTAACCAGTAAATATGCAGAAGCAGATATAGTTATCATTGCTGCTTGTGGAGAAAGAGCAGGAGAAGTTGTGGAAACATTAAGAAAGTTCCCTGAGCTTATAGATCCAAAAACCGGTAGGTCATTGATGGAGAGGACAATTATCGTTTGCAATACAAGTTCAATGCCTGTAGCAGCAAGAGATGCTTCAGTTTATACAGCAGCAACCTTAGGTGAGTATTATCGACAGATGGGATTAGATGTTCTCCTTTTGGCTGATTCTACATCGCGATGGGCACAAGCAATACGCGAGGTTTCCGGTAGATTGGAAGAGATTCCCGGAGAAGAAGCTTATCCGGCATATTTAGAATCAAGGATTGCTGAGTTTTATGAACGAGCAGGTGAAGTAGAGCTTGTTTTTGGCAAAAGAGGTAGTTTAACTATTGGAGGAACAGTGAGTCCAGCAGGAGGTAATTTTGAAGAACCAGTTACCCAAGCAACACTTAAAGTGGTGGGAGCCTTTCATGGTTTATCCCGAGAACGTGCAGAAGCAAGACGCTTCCCTTCAATAGACCCTTTAGATAGTTGGTCAAGGTATAAGAGTTTTATCCCTCAGGAGATGGTTTGGCAGGCAAAAGAAATTTTAGTTAGAGGAAATGAAGTTAACCAAATGATGAAGGTAGTCGGTGAGGAAGGAACATCTATGGATGATTTTCTCGTTTATCTTAAAGCAGAGTTTTTGGATAGCGTGTATTTACAGCAGAATGCTTTTGATCCCGTTGATGCAGCCACTACTCCCCAACGACAGGAGTATGTATTTAGTAAAGTGGTAGAAGTATTAAACAGAAATTTTAATTTTTCTAATAAAGATGAGGCAAGAAAATTTTTCTATGAGCTTCGCCAGATGTTTATAGATTGGAATTATAAGGAGTGGGGGTCTATAGAATTTAAAAATCAGGAAAAATTAATTGATGATTTTCTTCAAAAACAGTTAGTTTCTATCTAATGAGAAGAGTTTATACCAAAGTTATTAGCATAGTAGGTAACGTAATTACGGTTAAAGCAAAAGGAGCTAGTTACTATGAGTTAGCTCAGATTAAAACTCAACGGGGAATATCTTTAGCACAGGTTATTAAATTGGAGGGAGAGATAGTATCTTTACAAGTTTTTGCTGGCAGTAGAGGTATATCAACTAATGATGAGGTTGTGTTTTTAGGCCATCCCATGCAAGTTGGTTTCTCCCAAAATATGTTGGGAAGAATATTTGATGGTTGTGGTAATCCTCGTGATAAAGGTCCGCTATTAATAGAGAACCTTATTGAGATAGCTGGCCCACCAGTTAATCCTGCTAAAAGAATAATTCCTTCCCGAATGATTAGAACAAATATACCCATGATAGATGTTTTTAATTCTTTAGTAGTATCTCAGAAATTACCCATATTTTCTGTCTCTGGTGAGCCATACAATGAGTTATTGGCAAGAATAGCTTTGCAGGCAGAAGTGGATATGATTATTTTAGGAGGGATTGGTTTGAAGTATGACCAATATTTATTTTTTCGCGAAACTTTAGAGAGGGAAGGTGCTATGCATAGAGCGATATTTTTTATTCATACTGCCTCTGATCCCATCGTAGAGGGATTGATGGTTCCTGATCTATGTTTAGCAGTAGCTGAGAAGTTCGCCTTACAGGGAGAGGACGTTTTGGTGTTACTTACAGATATGACTAATTTTTCCGATGCTTTAAAGGAGATATCTATTACTATGGAACAGGTCCCTTCTAACCGCGGATATCCCGGTGACCTATACAGTCAATTAGCTGCTCGTTACGAGAAAGCTGTAGATTTTGAAAATGCAGGTTCTATTACCATACTTGCTGTAACTACTATGCCGGGAGACGATGTAACTCACCCTGTGCCTGATAATACAGGTTATATTACTGAAGGCCAGTTTTACTTACGCAATGGTAGGATAGAACCATTTGGTTCTTTGAGTAGGTTAAAGCAACTGGTTAATGATAAAACCCGCAAAGATCACCGTGCGATTATGGATGGAATGATACAGTTGTATGCTCAATACAAAGAAACAGAGGAAAAAAGGGCAATGGGTTTTAGGATGAGCACATGGGATAAAAAGTTACTTAAATATGGTAAACTTTTTGAGTCTCAAATGATGGACCTCTCAGTTAACATACCTTTGGAGGAGGCTCTGGATAGAAGTTGGCAGATATTAGCTAGTTGTTTTAGACCGGAAGAAACGAGTTTCCGCACAGATTTAATAAAAGAATTCTGGCCTAAAGATAAAGTTTAGTTAGAGATGAAACTTAAGTTAACCAAAAATGAACTTAAGAAGCAAAGAGAAGCATTACAGAGATTTGAACGGTACTTGCCTACATTACAGTTGAAGAAGCAGCAACTACAGTTTGAAATTTTAAGGATAGAGAGAAAGATAGAAGAAATTAATCATCAAATAGAGATGGTAGAAAAAGAAATTTATCCCTGGGTTGATGTTTTTAGTGAAGAGGTTGATTGGGATAAACTATTAAAGTTAAAAAAGATAAATATAGAGATGGGTAATATTGCCGGCATAGATATCCCTTTATTTACAGGGGTGGAGTTTGAAGAGAAAGATTACGATTTTTTTTCTACTCCTCTTTGGGTTGATGAGGGAATAAAGGTTTGTAAAAAGAGAATTAGCTTAGAAGCACAGCGTCTAATTTATGAGAAACAGAGAGATATTTTGAAAGAAGAATTGAGAATTACCACCCAGAGGGTTAATCTCTTTGAGAAAGTTAAGATACCACAAACTAAGGAAAATATCAGAAAGATTCGTATCTATTTAGGGGATTTGCAAACAGCAGGAGTAGTGAGAGGAAAGTTTGCCAAAGCTTATATTGAGAGAAAAGTATACCAATAAAGTTAAGAAGGATTTTATGATCGTTAGGATGAAACAGGTTACTATAATGGTTGTGGATAAGAACATAGAGGAAGCTCTTAAGAAATTGAGGAGATTAGGGGTAGTGCATATAAAACATATTTTACCTCCCACCGCTGATAAGATAAGTTCCTTGGAAGAAAGTATAGAGAAGATAGATAAAGCCATAACCATAGTAGGATTAAAAGAGAAAGAGATAGGGGGAAGAGAGATAACATGTAAGCAGGAGGAAGTGCTTAAATATGCTGAGGAAATCATTTCTCTTTCTCAACAGAGAGAAAAACTTTTAATAAAGAAAGGACAGTTAGAGGAAAAAATTGCTTGGTTTAATAAGTGGGGTAATATTACCCCCCATTCAATAAAAGAGTTAGCTTCTCAAGGTGTATTTATTAAATTCTACATTTGCTCTAAGAATCTGTTAAAGAGTATTCCTAAGGATAAGAATATAAGTATAATAAGGGAGGAAGGTAACGATATTTATTTAGTATTAATTACTGATCGTAAAGAGGAAAGATTAGACTTAAGTGAAGTAGATATACCTGATGAGGGAATCACCTATTATCAAAGTGAATTAGAAGAAACGAAAAAATTTTTAAAAAACACAGAGGAGAATATAGAAAATTTGACTTTCTATAAGAGTGTTTTCTTAAACTATAGAAAAGACTTGATAAAAGAATTAGAATTCTATAAGGTAAGATATGGAATGGCAAAGGAGGAAGGGTTCTTGTATTTACAAGGATTTTGTCCGCAGGAAAGTTGCAAAAGTTTAGAGGAGTTAGCTAAAATAGAGAATTGGGCAGTATTGTTGGAGGAGCCTAAAGAACAAGAAGATGTCCCAACCCTTTTACGTAACCCTCGCTGGATAGAGATAATTCATCCTGTTTTTAAGCTTATCGGGACATTGCCCGGCTATAGAGAATACGATGTAAGTTGTTGGTTCCTTTTATTCTTTAGTATATTTTTTGCTATGCTTATAGGTGATGCTGGCTATGGAATTATTTTTTTATTAGGAACATTATTTGCACAAAGGAATTTTAAAAAAATTTCTATAGAAATTTTTAGATTAGCGTATATATTAAGCATTGTTACAATTATATGGGGACTAATTACAGGAACCTGGTTCGGTTGGGAAAAAATTGCTCGGTTACCGTTTCTAAATTATTTTGTTATAGATAGAATTAATAGTTTTGTGGAAGATAACCAATCTTTTATTATGTACCTAAGTTTTATAATTGGGCTAATACAACTTTCCCTAGCCCATAGCATAGTGGCGTTTAGGTATATTAATTCTTTATTTGCTTTAGCCCAGATAGGCTGGATATTTATTCTCTGGAGTGTATTTTTTATTGCTGGGTATTTAATTTTAGATAAACCACTTTTACCTATCGTGAAAATTCTTTTAATCGTTGGTTCAGGTTTAGTAGCGGTTTTTTCTCGTTTCCAAAAAAATATTTTGAAAGGTATACTTTTGAGCATAAGCGATTTACCTTTAAAAGTAATCAGTTGTTTTTCTGACCTTGTCTCTTACGCTCGCTTATTTGCTGTAGGATACGCATCCACTTTAGTTGCTGCTACATTTAACAGCATTGCTCAAGAGATAGGATTTAATAGTTTAATTAGTGGGTTTATTAGTAGTTTAATACTCTTTTTTGGGCACATTTTAAATATCGTATTAGGATTACTTTCGGTAGTCGTTCACGGGATAAGGCTTAATATCTTAGAGTTTTCTTCTCATTTGGATATGCAGTGGACAGGTAAAGCTTATCAACCTTTTAGAGAGTGAAGGCTTATTTTAACCGGCGAGGAGATATAATTAAATCATAGATTACCTCTTAATTTGTTAAAATATAATAAGAAACTAAAGGATGTACACAATAGTTATCTATTATGAGCACATAAAAATAAGCAAATGTGGCTACTGCAAGAAGATAAGTAACTATTAGTTTACAGAGTTCTTTCAGAAAACAAAAATTATATTACAAAATACCCGGTAGTCTCTTATTGGTTAACCTAGTAATCCGCTTTGGGTAGATGTACTCTTCAAAGAGCGGTAGAGATTATTAATCATAAATAGTGTAAGAAATTCCTTGCACTATGTTTTCAGGGGAGGGAGACGATGCCGAAGATAAATCGTAAAAAAATTGAAAACAAGGTAAAAGAAATTATTTCAAATGGGTTAGGTATAAAAATAGAAAATATTACTCCTGATAAAAGATTAGTTGAAAATTTAGGTATGGAGTCATTTAACGCGATAGAAATTGGATTTGAGATAAAAGATAAATTTGGAGCAGAAATACCCAAAGATGATTTTAAGAAAATTAAGAAATTTAAAGATCTATTGTAATATATTTCAGAACATATAACCCAAAATTAGAGATAATGAAGGAAAAATTAAATGATATTTTTAAATTACCAAAAGCGCAGATTTACTCTCCCAATTATATTAGGTAAAGAGTAAATTGGTTAGATAAATATCTTGGTATAAATTTATACTATATTGCGCATTCCTTAAATGAGAGTGAAAAATTTAAAGGAGTTATTGAAAATTTAATTGGAAGTATTAAAATTCCTATAGGTATAGCAGGTCCTTTAAAGATAAAAGGAGAATATGCAAAGGGATTATTCTTTATTCCTTTTGCAACTACCCAGTCAACTTTGGTGAGAAGTTACGATCGAGGTATGGCTATACTTACTACAGCGGGGGGTAAATACCATCATCTTAAAAGATGAGATTCATATTACTCCGGTTTTTTGGACGAAGAATGTTTTTCAAGCGAGAGCATTTACATTATGGATCAAAGATAACTTTGCGAAAATAAAGAAAGAGGCTGAAAAAACCACTTCTTATGGCAAATTGTTAAGAATAAAACCATGGATAATTGGCAGGAAGGTTCTTTTAAGTTTTTACTATTCCACAGCAGACGCAATGGGATTAAATATGATTGTAATTGCTACTGATAGAGCCTGCAAATATATTTCCCAGAAGACAGATATAGAAAAATTTTACTTACGTTCTAATCTATCTTCGGATAAAAAAGCCTCCTTTTTTAATTTTATAGATGGTTATGGTAAAGAAGTTTTAGCTGAGGCAATAATACCTAAAGAGATTATTACGCGATATTTTAACATTTCAACTCAAGAGATATATGATTTTTGGCACTCTGCTCTTCTTGGAAGTTTACAGGGTGGAATGATTGGGATAAATGCTCATTTTGCTAATGGATTAGCAGCTATATTTAAGTATAAAAATCCCTTGTTTACCTATTGGAACAATAGGTGGGGCAAAACTACATTATGCTGGCAAAACGAGTGTTTAAGAATATTGGGATGTGAAGGGGAGGGTAAAGCAAAAAAATTTGCGGAGATAATTGGTACAGCGATTCTTGCAGGTGAGATTTCTATAATTGCCAGTTTTGCTACGGGAAAATTTGCTGAAGCACATATTGCTGCTCGAAAAAGAAAAATTGGGAGGTAAACATTGACTTATTTTTCAATTTCCACACTATTGACTTTTTTTATTAGTTTGAGTTTGGGAATTTTCGTATTGTTTAAAAATTATAGAGAAACAATGAATAGGCTATTTTTCTTCTTATCGTTTAGTGTAAGTATATGGAGTCTTGGCCTTAGGAATATGGTTACATCAAACACACATGATTTAGCTTTACTATGGATTAAAATTTCTTATTTGGGAGTATTTTTTACTCCCTCTATTTTTTTTCACTTTATGTGTGCTCTTTTAGATATTCAGGCAAGCAAGAGACAAATCATAAATTTAGGATACATTCTGAGTTTTCTTTTTCTTATTTTGAATTTATTCACAAAATTAATTATAGTTGATGTAAGCCCCAAATTTTTCTTTAACTATTATGGGGATATAGGGGAATTATATTTATTGTTTATATGTATGTTTCTATTCTTTTCTATATACGGAATTTATTTATGTTTCAAAAATTTTAAAAATCTATCAGCTTTTAAAAGAAATCAAGTTAAATATGTTATTATTGCATCTGTAGTTGGGTTTGGAGGTAGTTTTGATACATTCTTACCAAAATTTAATATTCCTATGCTTTATCACGGTATACAATTTGTGCCTTTATACATCCTGATTGTAGCCTACGCCATTATCAAACATCCTTTAATGGATATTAAACTTGCCAGGCAGTATCTGGCGATGAATATTTTTTATGGCACAGTGGTTTCAGTAGTATTCATAGCTTTGGCCTTTTTTTAAGGCAATGGTTTTTGGTAATTGCAGTGGTAATATTTTTAGCTATTCTTTTAGGTCCTTATCTTCATCGTCGGATGACAAGATTTTTAGAGCCTGCTTTCTTAGGGGA
>JAMWDA010000170.1 GCA_023818995.1 Candidatus Omnitrophota bacterium | reverse complement strand
TCTTCTGGGTAAATTTTTATATACCTTACAATATTATATAAGTTTTTCTTCATCCTTCCATCTAACGGGTCTATGATATTTCCATCGTTTAACCATACAAAAAAATGATTAACTTTATATATTTTATAATAATGGTCTGTTTCTGCTATACAAGTCTTTTCTGAAGGTTTCGTATCAAACCCTTCAAAAGTTAATCCTAAAATATCCGCTGATTTATTCCATATAACTTTTCCATCAGCAGTTATCGCTTGATTTTTTTTTAGAATATCTAAAATTTTATCAGGCGTTCTTCCATCTAAACAAGCAAGGGCTGTTATCAAACAACCAAAATCTCTCATCTTTAATCCTTTAACGACTTCTTTATCAGCCCACCTTTTGTCTTTTTGAGAATAAATATTCATCGTCTATATCTACTTTTTAATCAAACTTAATATCTCATCACATCTTTTAATCGCTCTATTTAATGTTTCTATACTTTCATTGACTTTCATTTTAACTTCATCTTCAGCATCGCTCAACATATCTTCAGCTAACACTATTTGCTTACGATAAAATTCTTTATCTTTTTCGACAGTATTTACCGTGTATGTCCCTATATATTTTCCATCTTCAAAAACTTTATAAGCATCTCCACCTTCATTTAATAACTCTATCTCTATCGCCATATCACTTTATCCCTCCTTTATTGAACAGGATTTATAGAATTAACATAAATATAAGTTTCTGATAACCCCGTATTACCCCCCCCTACAGCATCCAATAATTGCCAATCAATCTGAACCGTGTTTCCAACAGGTATCCTGCCTCCAGCTCCATCATAATTATCTAAATCAATTATAGTAGATAATCTATTCCACATATGAGACATATCCCGTAACTCAAATACAACCGTTCCATCAACTTCAACTCCATTTACTAAAATTCTGCATCGACAAGGATTTCCAGCATGAGAGGCATTATTATTTTCAAAAAAGGTAGATTCTATCCTTAAAAATCTTTCTGTTTGTCCACGAGAAAATCCATATGACCTTATTGTATACCAAGAATCACCATCCCATTCAGC
This sequence comes from Candidatus Omnitrophota bacterium, assembly GCA_023818995.1. Lineage (GTDB taxonomy): Bacteria > Omnitrophota > Gorgyraeia > Duberdicusellales > 4484-171 > JAMWBQ01. Next base: position 2,221 of record JAMWDA010000170.1, on the reverse strand, counting down.
AGGATTCGTATAAAGATACTTCCAAGCTGGGCATCCATCAAACATACTTAACCACCTCCATAAACTAAATAAAAATTCTGACCCCGTCAAATCTGGCATAAAAGGCAAAGCCCCTTCTCCTTCATTAAGTTGAACTTGAGAGAAATAATAAGCGCCCGTAGTAGGCATATAAACACCCCTCGCAAGCGATAAACAAACTTTCAAAGCATTTATCGTCTCAGGTACAGAAATTCCCTCTAAACTATATTCTTTCCATTCTCCATTTCCAGTAAAATCTTGACCATAAAAAAATGTAGACTCATCTGCAAGATAGAGTTGAAATAAACCTCCTAGCGGGGCTTTAACATAAACTTTTAATGATACCTTTTTACCTCGATATTTCTTCCAATCAATTTCTTCAAGTTTTTGAACAATCCTCCAATACATATTTGAACCGGGAACTCCACTATTCGTTACTACACATTTTAAAGAATATGTCGAATTGAAATTCGGTATTTCACTATCTCTTATAATATTCACAGACGGCGCCGTTCCAGCACCATTATCCTTTTCTACTATCCAATTTGGCAATACTTCTGTATTAGTTGCAGGATTTGTCCAAGATGTTCCATAAAACCATATATCAAAATTTGAATTTTTTATTGCTTTTCTTAAAAACCCAAGCCTTCCAAATATATTAAAAAGCGAAGTCGTGTCTATATCGCTGATTGTCCCTCTATCTATTAAATTTGCAGGATTATTATAAAATTTTCCTATTGCTCTCCAATTTGAATGATATGGGTGTATATACCTACCACAACAATATATACCTGCTTGATAATCTTCAATCGGAATAACCGGAGAAATCCAAGTGTTATTCGCATCATCAAGATAAACATAATACCATTTATCTGACTCTTCCGAATAACCACTTTCTAAATTTGACCAATTTATATTATAAGGAGTATTATTAACAAAAAACTTACCATTTACTTCAATTAAACCTTTACCAACTTTTAATGTATTTGCATCAACATAACTCAAACCATAGCCTACTTTATAACCATAACTCATAGGCGATACTGCCGAGAAATCAGCATTAACTTCAGAACTTTTTATCTTTGTATTTGGAGCAAAAATATACGGAACTGATACTTCATTTGGCATATTAACTCCTCCTTTTTAAATAATCTAAATTTTACAAAACAAACTATGCAAAAAATCTTACAACTATAAGCAAAGTTTGCATAGATGTTTTAGTTAAAGGCAAAAATACCGCCCTATTATAGAATATACCAGCCGACGATATACTCGAAACACACCCTATCTCCGATAAGGTCCCATTTGCTTCATCTGTCTCAAATAAAGCATTGCAAGTCACCACTAATCCATCTCTCAATATATTTGAAAATGGCTTTCTGGCAATTTCATTTTCTAATGCTACATCAGTTTCTTCTGGCTTAGCAGTTCCACTACCAACCGCAACATTCAAAAACGGAGTAGAATTAAGTCCAAACAAAAGGTCTGCTAAAAGTTTTCTACCTGAAATTAAAACTAAATTTCTAATTGACCTAAAATCAATAATTTTTTCATTTTCTAAAAGAATTAAATCAAAAACAGCAGAAGGATACCCTATCTTCTCATAAAACGACAGTTCTTGTTTCAACTGGTATACCTCCTTCCTCTAAATTTAATTCGATACTACTGACTTCTCCATCCCAATTACTACTATCCCAATAAGAACTATCCCAATAAGTATTCTCTGGTATAAAATTTGAACTACTATAATAAACATATTCATAGAAAACAAAATGCGACTGCAACCAAATCTGTTGTGCTTGCAAAGCTTCAATATCTTTCTTTATCAATTTTATATTTTGAACTATATTTGGAAGCGGTCTATCGCACTCAACTGTAGTTTGAATTCCATTATCATCAATTAAATAGTTAATTATAATAGCTTCGTGTCTATCAATAATTTCTCCTTTATCATCTCTTACTTCAATAATATCTGCCGGTTTTACTAAATTTTCAAAATTTCTTAAAACTATTCTTACTCGCTTACTTGGAGTTGCTAATTCCGCAAGTCTACTTTCACACCATAATTTTGCCGATTTTTCTGTTACTATACTTTGATTTGACTCTCTTTCTTCTCGAACTTTATATTTAGATATAGATTCTAAATCTTCACCAATAAAAAAGAAATTCTGTCCATTTGACCTCTTTCCGCCTACCAGTATTA
>JAMWDA010000010.1 GCA_023818995.1 Candidatus Omnitrophota bacterium | reverse complement strand
GTAGGTAAACTAATAATTAGAGAGATAAGAGATTAGAGTTTGATAATAAAATTACATTCTAAAGATAAATTCCGATATTCATCATGGGGAGAAAAATCATCTATTGGATATGAGAATTATATTCTTTTTGGTTTATGGAGAAAAAATTATTATACATATTAGGGATAATTTATTTTTGTTTAATTCACCCCATATCTCTTTATGGTCAGCAACTCTCTTACAATTATCTTATGGCAAAGGGTAAGGAAGCCCTTGCTAAGGAATCTTACGAGGAAGCAATAAATTATTTTACCCTTGCTCATATTATTTCTCCTTCCAGTAATGAACCGCTATTTTATATTGATTTTACTAAAAGATTAAAAGAAGGTTTCATAGAAGAAGCTACTCCTACAGCCGTAAAGATACCTGAAAGAGAGATCACTCCTCCTCAAAAGGAGAGAGAATATAAAACACTTCCTTCAAAAGAGGTTAGAAAGAAAAAAAAGGAGGAGGTTATCCAAGAGACTCTAAAACTTTTTCAAAAAAAACCTGAAGAGGTGTTTATTTATGAAGAGGTTCCCTTTGAGGATAAAGGAAGAAAAAAGAGGATAGAGAAAATATTAGCTTTGATAGAGAAGAAGAGAGAAAGGGAAGAAAAATTAATGGCTAAGATGAGGGGAGTTCCTCTTAAAAAGCCCAAGATTGAGGAGAAAGAGATAGCTAAAGAAGAGAGAACATTATGGTTAGATGATGCGTTATGGGCAACTCAGCCTAAAACTACTATTGAGATAGAGCAGAACAAATCAGTTATCCTTAGAGGTAAGGATATTGAGAGATTCTTAGCAGTTGATCCGGAGACCATTGAGGTAAAAAGAATAGATAAAGACGCGGTGAAAGTTATTGGGAGTAAAAGGGGTTATACATTTCTTCATCTATGGGATAAAAAAGGTAGATGGACATTTATTACTAAAGTTATTTTCCCTATAGAGGCTTCCTATTTAGGTATCAGAGAAGGAGCTGGGGAAGAACTTGTTCAGCCATTTAAATTAACCTATTCCCTTTCCGGTAGTTCCTATTATGAGGGTAAACGTTTAGGCACAGTTAATAAAAAAAGTTACGGAGTAAATCAATGGGCAAGACTCTCTGGAGAAACACCCTATGGAGATATGTTTGCTACAGGTAGTTTTAGTGGTTTTAAGGAAGATACCCATGTGGATACTTATACTTTAGGTTTAACCAAGGCTCACATAGGTAATTTTAAAGATTTTAATATTTCTGGTTTTGATGTTTCTAAGAGATTTTCTGACCTTACATTACCTAGTAGTGGTGTAAGGGGTGTTATTTTGGATGGAAGAGTTTTTAATAATAAGTTAAGATACGACTTTTTATGGGGTAAGGAGAGGGAAGTATTTGGTTATTTTTCTCCGGGAATTGTGGAAGAGAAAGAAGCTTTCTTAGAGGGAGGAAAATTGAGTTTTTATCCTTCCCAGAGAAGTCGTTACAGTATAAATTTTGTTAGAGGTTATGGTTCGGCAAGAGAAGATTATCTTAGAGATAATGTTTTTTCTTGGGAGAGCGGATTTAATTTAGATAATGTAAACATATCTTCTGAGATTGCTTCTGATGGATATAGTACAGCTGGGTTTATAAATTCAGAATTTAGAAAAGAGGATTTAGCTTTCCGAATTAATTTTAGGAATATAGAGAAAAATTTTACTAATATTACTGGTTGGCCTTCGGATAGAGGCGAGATAGGCAGTTTATTTGGTTTAAACTATAAATTTGGTGGGATAGATATATCTTCACAGTTAGATATTTACCGCGACCGTTACTTATACAATCTTGGTAAACCCCGTAGCCTAAATTACGATTGGGATACAGATATTACTTTTCCTTTAGATACGAATTCTACTTTTAATACATCTTTTTCATATATTAATAATCCAGGGCTTTTATCTCCCCGAAAGAGTTTTAGAGTAAGTAACCGTTACAATAGAGGTTTTAAAATTCTTGGCGATAAGAGGCTATCTTTTTATCTGGGCAATAGTTATCAGGTAAATAAATTCCCTCTCTCTCCCTCTTCAGAATACAGTAGTTTTGGATTAAATAGTGGATTTAGTATATATCCTATAAAGAATTTAGGATTATATACAAATTACGATTACTCTTGGGTTGAAGACCTCTATACAGGGAAGCTGTTTCATCCGGGAGTGTGGACTTTGGGTATGAACTACAATAAACAACTTTCACCTCTTTTATCTGTTAGCTTAAACTCTTCTTATCGTGATGAAGAGCGCACAGAAGGGGAGAGGAGTTTCCTTGCTGGTGAAGATGTTCTTACCTATGGTTTAAGTTTGAATTGCACGCCTACCAACGATTTAGAATTCTATATTGATAGTAGGTTAAATAATATATGGGCTGAGAATACTCAACGGGAAGCTTATAATGACCTATATATTTCTTGGGGAATGCGTTCGTTATGGGATTTACCTTTACGATGGGGACCATCTTGTAAGATAAAAGGTGTGATTTTTAAAGATACCAATGGTGATGGTAAGAAGGATGAGAATGAAGAAGGAATAGCAGGAGTTAAAGTTAATGTTGGTTCAAAGAAAGTGGTAACTAATGCTAAAGGAGAGTACGTTTGTGGTGTAAAAGCAAAGAAAGTAATTGTAAGTATTGACCCTTTAACTATTCCTAAAGGTTATGTTTTTTCTACCACATCCTATAAGGAATTAGAGGTTGTTCAGGGTAAAACAATTATTGCCGATTTCGGTCTTACTACCAAGTCTGGCATATACGGGGTAGTATTTTATGATATGAATGGTAATGGTATACCCGATTTAGGAGATACATTTATTTCGCGGGCAAAAATAATTCTTGATAATAAAAATACAACTCTTACTGATTTTGAAGGTAGTTATTTCTTTAGAAATGTGGAATCAGGTAAGCATACAATTATTCTTGACGTTAATTCTCTACCTATAGAGTATTTACCTTCTATAAAGATTAGAAATGAGATAGAGTTACAGGAAGGAACCACTTACATATTCCATATACCTTTAAGAAAAAAATCGTAGAATTGATAGCATTATTTTGCTACAATGGTGCGTATAATTATTGGTTTGCCCTCACGGATAATTTCTTCTGTTATAGTGTAATTTTTCATATTCTTCTTTGCTAAAGCTACCTCCTCTTTTTCTTCTGTTTTCTCTTTATCGGAGGGTTCTTCTCTAAGGTTAGTGGTATCTTCATCATTGAGACCGATAATCTGCGGTACGGTTACACAAACACGAAATGTTTTTGTCTGTTGAGCTTTAATTTGTAAAGGAATAAACAGTAATATAAGGATAGTTAAAATTAATTTCTTCATTTTAATTACCTCCCTATAAAATAAAAAACCCTTCAGGCAAACCTATATTAATTACCCGAAGGGACTATAACAAATAACCCTAAGGGCAAACGCACCTTAGGGTTATTGATATTTTTAGTCCTTTGGCAGCCCCTCTTTCATAGGTTTTTTACTTTCCTATGACAGGTAGCTTTGCGTCCCAAGGTTACCCCTGGTTTGCCTTTATCAGTGACTAAATTTTCACTCTCCTATAAATAGATAGCATATTTTTTTAAAAAATACAAGGTTAGAAAGTGAAAATTTTTATCACAAAAACAATTATTTAATTTAATAATTTTATTTATAAACATTTAAAAATTTTAACCTCAATTTTAATTTTTATAGTATAATATATAAACTTAATGAAAAAATAGTGTAAATGATTTTATGGTGAAACCCGTCCTTTTAGTTGATGATGAGGAAGAGATAGTAAATTTTTTAGAGAATTTTTTACGCCGTTTTAAAATACCCAGTATAAAAACCACATCAGGAGAAGAAGCTATAGCTTTATATAGTAAAGAAAGGATAGGTTTTATTTTTTTAGATATTCAAATGGAAGGTATAGATGGTTTAAGTGTTTTAAAGGAACTCAAGAAAACAGACCCGTCGGTTAAAGTTATCTTTATTACCGGAAGAGGAGAAAAAGAATTGTACGAGAAGACAAAAAAGTTAGGTGCAATTGATTACATAACTAAGCCTTTAGATCTAAGAGAACTTAAAGAAAAGATAGATAAGTACATTTTGAGGTGAAGAAAGATTACAGGAAAGATTTAGAAGTAGCTGCTCGGCAGATGATTCTTATCCGTCGGGTAGATACCCTCATACGTCTTATCTTAAGGACGATTATGAGGAATATGAGGGTTAATCATGCAGGAATATTTCTTTACGATAAGGATAAACAAGAATATGTAGTTACAAATTCTAAGGGAGAAAAGGGTATAAAAGTTCCCGAAGGATTTGCTAAAATCAAACGAGATAATCCTCTTATACGTTATTTTATAGACCCATCTTTTAAGAATTATGGTCAACAATTCCTCCTTTATGAGAAATTATCTTCTTGGTTAAATTACGCAAGAAAGAAAGAATATACTTCAAAAATAGACTTTTTTAATTCTTTGCGAGAAGAACTCAACTTATATCAAGCTAAAGCTTGTATACCGGTTTTTTTTAGGAACAATTTAATCGCTGTGCTTTTTTTAGGTAAGAAAAAAGATGGGAGTAAACTATGTTCTGAAGAATTAGGTTTTCTAGCAGTATTAGCTTCTGATGTGGCAATGGCTATCCAAAACGCCTGGCTGTTTGAGGATGTTAATAAGCAGTTAGAGAATAATAAGAAGTTGTTTCTAAATACAGTTTCAGCCTTAGCTACAGCTATAGAAGCTAAGGATAAATACACCTCGGGACATACGGAAAGAGTGGTTGATTATGCTCTTAGCATAGCTGAACATTTTCTTCAAGACGCATCTATGGAAGAAAAAGAAGATTTCAAAGAGAAATTACGTATCGCTGCTCTCTTACACGATATAGGTAAAATTGGTGTTCCTGAAAAGGTGCTTAATAAAAAAACTCCCTTAAACAAAGAAGATAGAGAGTATATATTTAGACATCCTTTGGTAGGTGTGGGAATACTTGACCATATCAGAGAATTTGAAGATGTTATTGGAGGAGTTAAATATCATCATGAACGTTGGGATGGGAAGGGGTATCCTTTTAGATTAAAAGGAGACAAAATACCTCTTATTGCTTCCATTATATCTGTAGCTGATGCTTTTGATGCTATGACTACAGATAGGCCTTATAGGAAGGCTTTAACTATAGATAAGGCATTAGAGGAGATTAAAAAGAATAGTGGTAAACAGTTTAATCCCTATATTGTGGATATTTTTATAGAAATATTTAAAGAAAATAGATGAAACGTATTCTTATATTTCATATATCTGATTTTGGTGGTCATAAGCAAGCGAGCCAAAATATAGAAGAGGCAATAAGGTATTTGGATAAAGAAGTAGAGGTTATAAATATAAATGGAATGAGTTATTTCTACCCTTTAGCTGAGAAAGTAGTGGGTTTTATATACAATTTGATTATAAAACATTTACCCTATATATGGGCAGAGTTATACGATAAAAATAGTGTTATAAAATTATTAACTCCCCTTAAAAACTTAGTTCATAGAGTGAAGTTTAGGAGGCTTTATAAACTCATTATTGATTTTAAACCTCACTCTATAGTAGCTACTCAGGCTTTTCCTTGTGGTTTAGCAGGAGAAGTTAAAAGTCATTATGGTTTAGGTTTTCGTTTATTTGCCATATTAACCGATTATTACCCTCATGGTTTCTGGCTACATCCTAAAATAGATACTTATATCGTAGCCTGTAAAGAAGCACAAATTAGTTTATGTTTAAGGGGAGTAGAAGAAAATAAGGTGAAAATTTTTGGTATACCCATATCTTTAAAATTTTTAAATTCCTATAGTAAAGAGGGAATTGCCGAAAATTTCGGTTTTTCTCTTAATCTACCAGCAGTTCTTATTATGGGAGGAGGATTTGGTTTGGGTCCTATAAGGGAGATCGTTTGGGAATTGGATAGATTGGATGTGCCTTTGCAGTTAATAGTAGTTTGTGGTAGAAACAGTAGTTTATTCAATTGGTTTAAGAGAAGAGAGAAGTTATTTAAAGTTCCTCTCTTCTACTATGGGTATGTAAATTTTGTAAATAAACTAATGGATTTTGCGGATATAATTATAACTAAAGCAGGAGGAATAACTATATCTGAAGCTTTATGTAAAGGTTTGGGTATTATCGTTATTAATCCTTTACCTGGTCAGGAAGAACGAAATGTAGATTATTTACAAGAGAAAAAAGCTGTTATTAAAGCAGATACTGTTGAAGAGGTGCCTTTTTTAGTTAGAGGATTACTTACTCATAAGAATGAGTTGTATGCTTTAAGAGAAAGAGCAAAAGCGGTTTCTATAAAAGATTCTTCCCTAAGGATAGCCGAGTATATTTTGAAAACGCAATGAAGGAAAGATATTGGTTATACTGTGTTGCACAATTTTTCGCTTCTAATTGCCCTCGCTCTCTTGCCTATACTATTGCTTCTTTACTTTCTATTTTAAGATATTGTTTTGCTAAAGTAGATAGAGAGATAGTTAGATACAATTTATTACCTATCGTTAAAGATGAAAGAAAGGTTAAAGTTTATACTAAGGAGATTATAAGAAATTTTAGTTACTATTTAGTTGATTTTTTTAGACTCCAAAGGATAGATGGACATTTTGTTAAAAAATTTATTAAGATAGAGGGCTTGGATTACTTAAACGAAGTAGTGTTTGCTAAGAAAGGAGCAATTATCCTTACTGCACATTTGGGTAATTACGAGTTAGGGGGAGCACTAATTGCTTATTTAGGATACGATTTGGGTTTTGATATATATGGTGTTGCTTTACCTCATAAGGATAAGAGGATAGATGAATTTTTTAATCGTAAGAGGCTTTTGTATAATCTTAAAGTTATACCTACAGGTGTAGTAGTTAAGAAATGTATTCAAATCCTTAAAGAAGGACACATGGTGGCATTCTTAGGAGATAGAGATTTTACTTCCGCTAAAGGTGAGAGAGTCCACATATGTGGGAAGGAAGCGATGTTACCCAAAGGGCCAGCATATTTTTCTACAAAAACAGGAGCACCGATACTGCCTGCTTTTTTTGTAAGGGAGAAAAAGTATTTTTATCGACTTATCATTGAACCTACTATATATCCTAACCTACCAGATAGAGAGAAAACTATGGAAGAGGTTATTGTTGAGTATTCTAAGGTTTTAGAAAAATATATAAAATTATATCCTGACCAATGGTATATGTTTGCTAAATACTGGCTTTAAATTAATTTTGTTTTCTGTTTTAGGTAATGAGGATTTGGTTAATAATTCCTGCCTATAATGAATGTGAAAGTTTAGGTAGACTCCTTATGGAAATTAAAAAGTATAATCTTTCTGTACTTGTTGTTGACGATGGTTCAAAAGATAATACTTACTCTATAGCCCTTAATTTAGCTGATAAAGTTATAAGGAACGAGAGGAATAGAGGTAAGGGAATTTCTTTGAAGCAAGCTAAACAGTTTCTTATTGAGAACGAAGATTTTGATTACGTCATTACCATGGATGCGGATAATCAACACGACCCAGCCGATATTTATAAGTTTATAGAAGAAGCTAAAAATGGTGAGTATTTTGTGGTCGGTAATAGGATGTATAATCCTGCAGGTATGCCGTTAATTAGAGTTTGGACAAATAGATTAATGTCCTGGTTCATTTCTAAAATTGTAAGACAGAATATCCCTGATACTCAATGTGGGTTTAGATTAATAAGGAGAAACGTATTGGAAGTAATTGATACAGAATCTAACAAATTTGAGATAGAATCAGAGCTACTTATTAAAGCGGCAAGGAAGGGTTTTCCTATAAAATCCATACCTATAAAGAGTATTTATTTTAAGAATCATCGCAGTAAGATTGATCCTCTCATAGACACTTTGCGTTTTATAAGATTTATTTTTAAATTAATCTATGAGTGATTTAGATTTCAAATTCTTAAGAGAACAGATGGTTGCAAGACAACTTAAGAGGAGAGGTATAAACGATGAACATCTACTTTATGCTTTTAGTAAAATTCCCCGTGAGTTGTTTGTTCCCCAAGATAAACGAGCTTATGCTTACGATGATTCTCCTGTGCCTATCGGATTGGAACAAACCATATCACAACCTTATATTGTGGCTTTGATGACCCAAGCTTTAAAAATAAAAGAAAATGATAAAGTTTTAGAGATTGGTACAGGTAGCGGTTATCAGAGTGCTATATTGGCAGAGTTAGGTGCTAGAGTCTATAGTGTAGAGAGGTTATCAGATTTATCTGAGAGAGCAAAAGAAGTGTTGGATTATTTGAGGTATAGAGTAAATTTAAAAGTTGGTGATGGAACTTTAGGTTGGTTAGAATTTTCTCCTTACGATAAGATTATTGTAACTGCTGCTGGGAATAGAGTGCCTCAACCTTTGTTTGAACAGTTAAAAATCGGAGGGAGAATGGTTATTCCTTTAGGAGAAAGATTCAGCCAGAACTTAACCATTATAGATAAGCTATCACAAAAAGAAATGAGAAAAGAAGTTATCTGTGGTTGTGTATTTGTTCCTCTTATCGGTGACTACGGCTACAAAGATAATTAATCCACCCTCCCTTAATTAAATTTACAATTAATATAGTGGACGGAAGAGAGATCATACCCCTTTTAGTCAAATAAGCCGAGTTTTTTATTAAGTAAGGCATCGAGTTCTACTCGTGGTAATAAAAGATTATATTTTTTAAGGTGTTCATTTACATATTCAGCAAATAATGTTGCGTGGGTAAGTGAGGGTTCAAAAGCAAAACCTAAAAACTGAATACCACATCTTCAAGTATCTTGATTTGCTCAGCGCCTAGGCGTTTGTATTTTGCCTTAAGTTTTACAATATGCTCTACAGTATCATTGGGACAGCAGGCGGTGAATGTTTGGGGCGTGGGGATAAATCATCCCAAGCCTCGTATTGCCTTGTTTGAATCGGTCTTCCCATTTACGCACCGTGTTAGGAGTCATGGCATAGAGTCTGGCAGCGGGTTTTAGCTGTGTTCTTGAGCATACATTACTATTTGATAGCGCTGTGTAACCGCAATATAATAATGTCACCTTTTTGCAAAGTAGAAATATTACACCCCTCGGGTGTAATGACGGGTGTAATGGTAAGGTATCCAGTGTTTATAAGGAAAGAAAATTAACATACAGGAAGATACAAACCGTTAAAAACCAAAGAGAGTGCTCTTTAGAAGATTTTCTTTTAAAAGGTGACATTTTTATCTTGCATTAACAAATAAAAACTTAATATTGTAAAAGGTTACTCTTTGTGATATAAGTTTTATATTATGGCAAGAATATCTATAGAACTGGTTCCTCGTAGTAAAGATTATTTAATAGAAGAATTAAAAATAATAAAAGATAATTTTCTCTCAGTTACTGTTATAAATATACCGGATTTAACTCGTTATCAAATCAGAAGTTGGGAGGGTTGTGTAATAGCTAAGAATTTTTTTACCGATACTATTCCCCATATTCGGGCAATAGATATAAATAGTGATGATAGATTTATTTATCTTAAGAACTATCTTGAAAAGTATAATATTAAAGAAGTTCTTGTGGTTTCTGGAGATAATCCTAACGAATCCAATAGAATAAATAATCATTCTCCATCAATTGAGCTAATCAAAAAATTTAAAAAATATCTACCTAATATTAAAGTTTATGCTGCCTTTGACCCTTATAGACAGAGTTTAAAAAAAGAATACGACTATCTACAAAAAAAATTAGAAATAGGTGTTAATGGTTTTTTTACTCAGCCATTTTTTGATATAAAATTAATTGAAATATTTACTCCTTGGTTTAAAGAAACGCAGGTTTTCTGGGGAATATCTCCTGTAACCTCACAATGGGCAAAAGATTACTGGGAAACAAAAAATAACGTTATATTTCCTGATGATTTTTCTCCTAATTTAGAATGGAGCAGGAACTTTGCTATAGAAGCTATAAAGTTTATTAAAAATAAAAATAACCAAAATATTTATTTTATGCCTATAAAAACTAACACATTTGAATATTTAAAAGGGATAATCTAACACCACTCCTAAAAATTTAAATTTTGAAATTCTCTCAAATTATTTATGATTACAATAAGTAATCTTTGTAAACAATATGGTGAAAAGACTATTTTTAATAATATTTCCTTACAAATAAATAAAGGAGAAAAAATTGGTCTAATAGGTCCAAATGGAGCAGGGAAGAGCACTCTCTTTCATCTAATTCTAAATAAAGTAGAACCTTCTAGTGGAAATATTACCATAAATAAAGGCATACGCATAGGCTATCTTCCTCAAGAAGCAAGTTTTAATTCTGATAAAACTGTTCTAACCGAACTCCTTGAAGGTGATGAAATTATCAATTCTCTTAAAATAAAAAAAGAAAATTTAGAATACAGTGGCAAAGCAGGGACAAAAGAGTATGGAGAAATACTCAATACTTTAGAAAACTTAGGGTATTTTGCATTGGAACATAAAGCGAAAAAAGTTCTAATTTGTCTGGGATTCAAAGAACGTGATTTTTCACGTCCTATAAATCAGTTAAGTGGTGGTTGGCAGATGAGAACTCTTTTAGCAAAGTTACTGGTTACGCGCTACGATATTCTCCTTCTAGATGAACCAACTAATTATTTAGATTTAAATGCTGCGGTCTGGTTAAAAGATTATCTAAACGATTATGAGGGAACTTTTGTCATAATATCACACGACAAAGCTTTTCTCAATGAAGTAACCAGTCATACTTTCATTTTAGAAAATGGAAAAATCTTTAAGATAAAAGGTAATTACGAGTTATATCAAAAAATTAAGGAAGATGAGAGAAAACACTTACTTAAAGAATTTAAAGAGCAGGAAAAACGTAAAAAACAACTGCAAAGGTTTATTGACCGTTTCCATGCACAACCTAATAAAGCTTCCCAAGTTCGTGCTAAACGTAGATTTTTAGAAAAAATGGAAGAAATAATTGTTCCTGAAAATCCAAAAGAAAGTATAAGAAAATTTAACTTCTCTGTTAAAAAACAAAGTGGCTATAGAGTAATTACTTTAGAAAATATATCTAAATCTTACGGAGAAATAAATGTTTATAAAAATTTTAATTTTGAAATCTTAAGAGGAGAGAAAGCTATTCTCGTAGGGGAAAATGGAGCAGGGAAATCTACTCTTTTAAAAATCTTGGCAGGAGTAGTGGAAATCGATAATGGAAAAAGAATTTTAGGACATAATGTAGAAATAGGTTATTTTTCTCAAACGAGAATGGATGTGCTAAATCCCGATAATACTGTTTTGGAAGAAGCTTGTTCAGCTGGAGGGAATTTAAACGTGGAAGGTATAAGAACACTTTTGGGCATATTTTTATTTAGAGGAGATGACGTAAATAAAAAAGTTAAAGTATTATCAGGAGGAGAAAAAAGCCGTTTAATATTAGCCAAATTACTTATTAACCTTCCCAACCTGCTTTTACTCGACGAACCAACCACTCATTTAGATGTTGATGCTATAGATGCTCTTATTAGAGCTCTAAACGAATACGATGGAACAATAGTTTTCATAAGTCATGATATACATTTTGTTCGTTCAATAGCTAATACTGTTTATTTGGTTAAAGATGGTTTGGTAAGAAAATTCTATGGTAATTTTGATTACTATCTTGAGAAAAAAGCTAAAGGAGAGGATAATATCTTAATTACTCCTTCTTTTGAGAAAGTAACGTTGGGGAAAAAAGAATATATACAGGAAAACAAAGAATTAGAAAAGGAAAAGATTAAAGAGCATAATAAAGAGTTAGCTAAAAGGATAAAGAAATTAATTAAACAAAAAGAAAAATTAGAAATTGAGCTTAACGTTAAAAAAAGAATCGTATCAAATCCATGTCGCAGTGAAGAAACTATTAACGATTATTATAAAGTTATAGAAAAGATAGGAAAGAAAATTAATGAAATCAACAATAAAATTGAAATATTAAAAACAAAGTTTTTGTGATATATCAATAAAGAAGAAAGGAGGAAGCGGATGAAAAAAATTGTTTATGTAAATATCTTTATTATAATTATGGTGTCCAGCGTGTTATCCACTTCTTTTTCTGCTCCTTGTTATGGAACAAAAATGCCTCAAAAGAAAAGAATATTCTTAGGCACACAAACTCACTATATTATCCACAGGAATTTAGAAAATAATTATGGTAAAGTAAGGAGTCTACAGCATTTATTACTTCTAAGCTGGGGAGTAACAGATTGGTTATCCATTGATTTAAAAGGTGGGGCAGGCTATATAAAACAACATCCTTATAATTCTGATGAGATAGACTATGATAGTAGTTTTGCTGGTGGTTATGGTTTCCGGATAAAAATATGGGAGGACGAAACATCAACTACAAAAACTGTATTCGGTTTCCAGCATATAAGTGTTCATCCTTATAGGAGTGAGATAAATGGAGTAAAACATAAAGCTGTTCTCGATGATTGGCAAGTTTCTCTTCTTATTTCAAAAAATTTAGATAATATTACACCTTATTTAGGAACCAAATGGTCAAGGATAGATTATATAAATTGGAAAAACGATGAACGCAAAAGAATAATGTCTGATTTAACTAAATCTTTAGGAATAATTATTGGTTTAGATTATCAATTGAAAAAAAATATGTGGCTAAATATGGAAACACACTTCTTAGATGAAAAGGCAGGTTCAATTGCTATAATGTTTGCCTTATAAGAATGAAGCCTCACCTAAAAGTTGTTGCCGCTTTAATTAAAAAACATGAAAAAGTATTAATATGTCAAAGAAAAGAGAACGACGCATTTGGAAACTTATGGGAGTTTCCTGGAGGAAAAGTGGAAAATAATGAAACATTAAAAGAAGCAATTATAAGGGAAATAAAAGAAGAACTCAATATAGAAATAAAAGTTAAAAAGTTAGTTGATAAATTTATAGATGAAACTGAAAATTTAAAAATAACCGTTTATCTTTTTGAAAGTAGCATAAAAAGAGGGGAAATAAAACCTTTGGAATGTAAAGATTTTAAAATGGTTAGCATAGATAATTTATCTAATTATCCACTTGCTCCTGTAGATGAAAAGATAGCAGATTATCTGAAACGTACAAAAAGTAAGCTGTGAAAGTTCTCATTTTTTCATCATCTTTTCTTCAATATGGTGACGTATATCTTTACCTTTTATAATGTAATAAACATCCTCAGCAATATTTGTAGAATGGTCAGCAATTCTCTCTAAATAACGTGATACGAGAATCAATTTTATTGCTCTATTTATATTCTGGTTATCTTGGAGCATATAGGTAATTAACTCACGAAAAATTTGGTCATTTAAATCATCTACCAAATCATCTCTTTTACACACCTCTTTGGCTAAATCTGCGTTTTTTTCTAAGAAAGCTTTTAAAGTATCTTCCAACATCTGTTGAGTTATTTCAGCCATTCTTGGTAAATCTATAATAGGTTTAAGCGGCGGTTCGTAAAGTAACTCCTTTGTTCTCTCACAAATATTCACAGCTAAATCAGCCATTCTTTCTAACTCAGAGTTGATTTTTATAGTAGCTATGATAAATCTTAAATCCATAGCAGCTGGTTGTTTTAAAGCAATCAGTTCTAAGGCGTAGTCATCTATCTCTATCTGTGACATATTAACTGTTTCTTCTTTCTTAAATACATCTTCAATTAAATCCTCTTGTCTTTCTTTCAGTGCTCTAATTGATTTTGAAATCATATCCTTAACTAAATCGGCGACATCGGTAAGTTTCTTATTCAATAATTTTAACTCTTCATCAAAATATCTTCCTATCATTTTATCCCCCTTTTTAACCAAATCTCCCTGTAATATAATCTTCTGTACGACTATCAGTTGGATTAGTAAATATTATTTTTGTTCGATTAAATTCAATTAATTCTCCCAGCAACATAAAACCACTCCATCCTGAAATACGTGCTGCCTGTTGCATATTGTGAGTAACGATAATTATAGTATAATCTTCTTTTAGTTTCTTCAATAACTCTTCTATTTTTAGGGTAGCTATTGGGTCCAAAGTAGAACATGGTTCATCAAGAAGAATTATCTTGGGGTTCAAAATTATAACTCTTGCAATACATAATCTCTGTTGCTGTTCCAAGGGTAAATAACGGGCATTTTTTTTAAGCTTATCCTTTAAATCATTCCACAAACCCACTCCTTCCAAAGACATCTGTATAGCATCATTAATTTTATTTTTATTTCTCATTAATCTATGTATCTTTATACCAAAAGTTAAATTGTAATACACTGATGCATCGAATACATTGGGTCTTTGAAAAACCATTCCTACGTTTCTCCTAAGATTGAGCAGATTCACATTTTTATCAAATATATTTTTATTATCTATAATCACCTCTCCCGTTATCTTTACATTTTCTATTAAATCATTCATCCTATTAAAACATCTTAGAAGGGTGGATTTGCCACATCCAGAAGGACCTATAATAGCAGTGATCTCTTTAGGTGGTATTTTAATATTTATGTTTTTTAAAGCAGAAAATGAACCATAGTATAAGTTTAAATTTCTTGTTTCTATCTTAGGGAAAAATTCCATACGAATTATCCAAAAACACCTCTCACATATTCATCGGTGCGTTTATCTTTAGGGGAGGTAAATATAATAGCTGTCCTATCTATCTCTACCAATTCTCCCATCAACATAAAAGCACATCTTTCGGTAGCTCTTGCTGCCTGTTTAGTATTGTTAGTTACGAGTATCTGAGTATAATTATTTTTCAATTCACGCATTGCCTCTTCAATTTTTTGGGTAGATATAGGGTCTAAACCAGAACAAGGCTCATCGTAAAGAATAACCTCAGGCTCAACAGCTAAAGTTCTAGCAATACATAGTCTTTGTTGCTGACCACCGGAAAGTTTAGTAGCTAAAGTATGTAATCTATCCTTAACTTCTTCCCAAAGATAGGCTTTCCTTAAGGCTTTCTCTACAATGCTATCAAGGGTATCTTTATCCTTTATACCATGTATCTTAGGTCCATAGGCAACATTCTCGTAAATAGTTATAGGTAAAACTTGAGGAAGAGCAAAAATTATCCCTATCTTTTTTCTTAAAAGATTATCGTTTATATCTTTTATGTTTTTCTGAGCAAAGAATATTTCTCCTTCCTGATAATAATCTTTAAATAAATAATTCAATCTATTCAAAGCCCTTAAGAAGGTAGTCTTACCACTGTTAGCCGGACCTATTATGCCTAATATTTCATTCTTATAAATTTCTAAATTTATATTCTTAAGTATATGTTGTTTACCAAAATGAACATTAAGATTAACTGTTTTTATGATTACCTCTGACATAAATTTAATTGCTAAAATTTCACCATTGTTTCTTCTTCCTAAATTGTATGCGTAAAATCACGTTTACTAAATTCATTAGGAACACAAGAACAATTAAAACAAAAGCAGTAGCGAAACTTAATCTTAACGGCATATTAGGAATCTGGGTAGAAATAACATAAAGGTGATAAGGTAAAGCCATAACTTGGTCAAAAATAGAGCGGGGTAAACGCGGCAAATAAAAAGCTGCAACAGTAAAGAGTATAGGAGCGGTCTCTCCTGCAGCTCTGCTTAAACTTAAAACTGTTCCTGTAAGTATTCCCGGTAAAGCGTAAGGTAAAACACAGTATCTAATGGTTTGCCACTTGGTAGCACCTAAAGATAAACTTATCTCCCTAAAAGAAAAAGGCACAGCCTCTAAAGCTTCTTTGGTAGCAGTGATTATTAAAGGTAGACTCATAATAGAAAGCGTAAGACATCCTGAGAGTATAGAAGTACCTAACTTTAGAAATATAACAAACAAAGCCATACCAAATAATCCATAAACTATTGAAGGTATACCGGAAAGATTTACAATAGATACTTTAACTAATTTAGTAAAGAAATTATCATTAGCATACTCTACCAAATATATAGCGGACATTATTCCCAATGGTAAGGAAAACAAAATTGTTCCTAACACTAAGCAGATAGTCCCTACTATTGCCGGATAAATCCCCCCTTCTCTCATCCCATGACGAGGGATATCTAATATAAAATTCCAACTTATTGCGCCAATAGCATTTTTAACTATATAAAAAACTATAGCAAAAATAGGTAATATTACGAAAAGTGTAGATAAACCTAAAATAGTAAAAGCTATTCTTTCTCTTATTCTGGCTAAATTCATTTTTTGCTCCTGCTAAGCAATATAACCGATAGAAAATTTATTATAAAAGTTATGATAAAGAGGACTAAACCTACGGCAAAAAGAGCAAAATAATGTTCTGAACCACTTATTGCTTCTCCCATCTCTCCGGCAATAGTAGCGGTAAGTGTTCTCAATGGCTGAAGAATAGATTTAGGAACTAAAGGGGCGTTACCTGTAACCATCATTACAACCATTGTCTCTCCAATAACTCTACCTATACCTAACATTATCGCTGCGATTATACCTGAAGAGGCGGAAGGTAAAACTACTCTCCACAATGTCTGCCAACGGGTTGCTCCTAAACCAAAAGCAGCTTCTTTAAAACTCTTAGGGACACTTATTATCGCATCCTCAGATATACTAATTATAGTTGGTAGAGCCATCAATGCTAAAAGAAAACTTCCTGTTAATCCACACATTCCTGTATTAAGTTTTAAGGTATCTTTAAGAAAAGGTCCCAACCAAACTATTCCTACAAATCCCAAAACTACACTGGGAATAGAAGCCAATATCTCTATAAACGATTTCAAAATATTTCTTAAAAATTTGGGAGCTATCTCAGCAATAAAAAGAGCAGAAGCTATACCCACAGGAACACATATTATCGTAGCAAAAAAGGTAACGTATAGAGAACCTAAGAGAAGAGGAACTATACCAAAATGAGGTGGGTTGGAAATAGGTAACCATCGTTTACCAAAAATAAATTCTTTTAAAGGGAAATCTTTAAATAGTAAAACGGCGTCATTTAAGAGAAATAAGAAAATAAGAAATACAAATAGGATAATTATAAATCCACTAATCTTTATAAAAAATTCAATAACACTTTCTTTTATCTCTCTAATACACATCTAATTTCAAAGGGACGAAACCTGCTTCAGAAAAAATCTTTTGTCCTTTAGAAGAAAAAACAAAATCTATAAATAACTTCAATATTCCTTCTGGTTCATCGTTAGTGTAAAAATAAAGAGGACGAGATAGGGGATATTTACCATTAGATATATATTCAATTTGTGGAGGATAAAATTCGTTATTCTTACCTATCTTTACTGGTTTTAATCTATCAGAAAGATACCCCATACCTAAATAACCAATAGCATAAATATTATTAACTACCTCTTCTACAATAGCTTGTGAAGAAGAGAGTAACAATGTTTGGGGAGAAAATTCTTCTTTACTATTTTTATTACCAAGCCTTACTATTTCCTCTTTAAAATACATATGTGTGCCTGAATTACCTTCTCTAGACAAGGTAACTATCTTTTTTCTCTCCCAACCAAAATTTTGCCAGTTATCTACTTTCCCTGTAAATATATTATGTAAATCTTCAATAGTTAACTTATCTATAGGATTATTGTGATTAACTACTATAGCTATACCATCGTAAGCAACGATATGTTCTTTAGGGTATATACCACGCTCATTGGCTAAAATAATTTCTTTAGGAGTCATCTCTCTAGAAGCAGTTGCGATATCACAGGTTTTATTTATCAAGGAAGCTATACCCACACCACTACCCCCTCCCGTCACAGCTACAAAAATATAAGGGTAATCTTCCATAAACTCTTCTGCTAATCTCTGAACAGCATTTATTATAGTATCAGAACCTTTTATTTGAATAAAACCACTATGTGAATTAGTAATATTATGGGAGGAACAGGAAATCAAAAAAATAATAGTAAAAAAAAGATATTTTACTCTCATAAATTGTTATAAATTTATACTTATAAAATTTTAACAGAAAAAAAACTATTTGCAATATTTTAAAATCTGAGTGTAAAAGCAAAATAGAAATTTCATATTTTAAAGAGCTTCTACCAAAGTTTCTTCCTTTTCTTCAAAGTCTAAACAACCAGGTAATTTAAATTTCCTTAAGGTCTCTCTACTTAATTTAATCTTGTTTATTTCTAAGAGTTTTTCCCTTGCTAACCTTTATAGCCTCTTTAGGGACCTTTTGAACTAATCTCCTAATTTGCCCTCTGAAAAAGAAGTAGTAATTATGCAGATTGTTTCTGAGTGGTGTGTTTATTTATTGCTTCCTCGATTATCTTTAATCTTCTTAGTCCTTTTTGTGTCAACATAATAATTTTTCTGGACATTACCCAAAAATTAAGCTTAAATTTTTCTAACTTTGTCTAATTCAATGAGATAAGAAAATTAAAATCTGGGAATGGAGCCTCCTTGGGGA
>JAMWDA010000169.1 GCA_023818995.1 Candidatus Omnitrophota bacterium | reverse complement strand
AATATCTCTTATTTAAATTTATTTTAACTCTACAGTTGCTCCTACTGCTTCTAACTTTTTCTTTATCTCTTCTGCTATCTCTTTAGTAACGTTTTCCTTAATCGGTTTAGGAGCAGCATCTACCAAATCCTTAGCTTCTTTCAAACCTAACTCGGTAATAGCTCTAATCTCCTTTATTACAGCGATTTTATTACTGCCAGCAGAAGCTAATATAACTGTAAACGAAGTTTTTTCTTCTGCTTCTTCCTTAGTCGCCGATGATACTCCTACCCCTCCTGAAGCAACCATTACAGGAGCGGAAGCTTTTACTCCAAATTTTTCTTCGCAAGCCTTAACTAACTCTGAAAGTTCCAGAACTGTCATTTCTTCTAACATTTTTAATACTTCTTCTACCTTAGCCATAATATAACCTCCTCTATCCTTTTTTCTTTTTTAATTCTTCTATTAGCCATATAAATTTTAATATTATATTCTTCATTGTTCCTAAGAATCCTGTTAAGGGGGAAGCTATTGCCATTACCGCCATACCTATAAGAACTTCTTTAGAAGGTAAGTCAGCTATCTCTTCCAACTGTTTAAATGTTAAGGGTTTATCTTTAATAAATCCTCCTTTGAGAGAAAATCCTTCATTTTCCTTAGAGAAATCGATAAGTAACTTTGTTATTTTTACCATATCATCACCAACAAAGATTATAGCTTTAGAATCTACCAATAAATTACTATCGTAAGAAATACCTTTATCCTTAAAAGCACGAGCGATTAGAGATTTTTTAGAAACGAACATCTTACTTTTTTCTTTTCTTAATTCATTACGTAATTGATTAAGGCTAAAAGCCTTAACTTTATCAAATCCTACCAATAAACAAGTATCAACTTTATCCCATTCTCTAAGCAACAATTCTATAATTTTCTCCCTGTAAACTAAACCAACTCTTTTCATATTAATTCTGTAAATACAATCATATTTTTATCTTCAAGGAAGGGCTCATCGTTGTTGAGATATATATACTTTTTATAAAATCGCCTTTAACCGAAGATGGTTTAGAGTTATTAAGAGCATCTAAAAAAGCTTTTATGTTATCCAAGAGAGACTCTTTAGAAAAAGAAATTTTACCTACACTTAAAGCTACCACACCAAATTTATCAGTTCTAAACTCAACTTTTCCTGCTTTAGTTTCCTTAACAGCGTTAGCTATATTCTCTGTAACCGTACCTATTTTAGGAGAGGGCATTAAACCTTTTGGTCCGAGAATCTTACCTAATTTACTTACGATCCGCATCATAGAAGGAGTAGATATGCAGGCGTCAAAATCTAACCAACCCTCTTTTAGAATTTTATCTGCCAATTCTTGTGAACCAATATACTCAGCACCTGCTTTTTTTGCCTCCTCTTCCTTCTCAAGTTCACAAAAAACCAAAACTTTTACTTTCTTACCTCTGCCATGAGGTAAAACCACAAAACCTCTAACCATCTCCTCTGATTTCTTCGTATCTACGCCAAGAACACAATTCATATCTACAGACTCATCAAACTTTGCTCTTGGCATACTTTTTAAAACATCTATAGCTTCATCTAAACTATAAATATCTTTATCTATTAATTTTACTGCTTGTTGATATCTTTTACTCTTTTTCATACTATTCTTTAACTTTTATACCCATACTGCGAGCTGTTCCTTCGATTATCTTTATTGCTTGTGCAAAAACAGTTGTATTTAAATCTACCATTTTCTCCTTAGCAATAGCAATTATCTGTTCTTTGGTAACCTCACCTATAATTTCTTTTCCAGGATTACTAGAAGCTTTTGCAAGGTTAGCTGCCCGTTTAATAAGCACCGATGCCGGTGGACTCTTAATAATAAAATCAAATGTCTTATCCTGATAAACATTTATCACTACAGGTAAGATTAAACCTTCTTTTGACTTAGTTGCTTCATTAAAAGCTTTACAAAACTGCATTATATTAACTCCGTGTTGGCCAAGAGCCGGTCCTACGGGAGGAGCGGGATTAGCTGCTCCTGCAGGAATCTGTAATTTTATCTGCACTGTTGGTTTCTTTTTCTTAGCCATGCTATATCTTCTCTACTTGCCAAAGTTCTAACTCTACAGGAGTTGTTCTGCCAAAAATAGTGATATTTACTTTCAGCTTACCTTTTGGGATATTAACTTCATCTACTACACCATTAAAATTAACAAATGGCCCCTCTATTACTCTTACATTTTCACCTTTCTCAAAACTCAATTTAGGTAAAGGTTTAACTTTTGTTTCTTCCGCACGAGCGAGAATCTTATTAACCTCCTCATCAGAAAGAGGGGTAGGTTTCCCTCCTGCTCCAATAAAATTAGCTATGCCGGGTGTTCTTTTAACAAATAACCAAACCGCATCATCCAACTCCATATGAATAAGTAAATAACCGGGGAAATATTTTCTTTCTAAAATTCTCTTTTTCCCCATTCTTACTTCTGTAACTTGTTCCTTAGGTATAACGATTTCGTCTATAAAGCTGTGCATATTGAAAGCTTCCACCCTCGCCTTTAAATTTTCCTTGGCTTTCTCTTCTGCCCCACTTAAAGTATGAACGATATACCATTTCTTCATTTCAAAAATAACTCTATCAACTTAGATAACCCAATATCAATAATAGCTATGTAAAGAGTAAGTATTGAAATAACAACTATTACAAGGACACTTGCTGATATTAAATCTTCTCTTGCTGGCCAACTAACTTTTTTAAGTTCTAATCTCACCTCTTTTAAAAAAATTGGGATCTTTTTTATTCCTCTAATTATTCCCATTATCTTTTTAATTACCCAGGTGAGGCAGGAGTTGAACCTGCAACCCCCGGTTTTGGAGACCGGTGCTCTGGCCAATTGAGCTACTCACCTATTAATTTAAGGTTTAGTCTCCTTATGTTCTGTATACTTTCTACAGAACTTACAGAATTTATTTATACTAAACTTACCGGGATGTTTACGTTTATTCTTCGTAGTATAATAATTTTTATTTTTACAAACTGTGCATTCTAAAGCAATTAATTCTCGCATAATTATAATTAATACAAAAAAAGACTAAACATCCCCTTTTCCATTTAAAATGGTTTTTAATATCCCTATTTTTTAGCCCACGACCGGAATTGAACCGGTGACCACCTCCTTACCAAGGAGGTGCTCTACCGTCTGAGCTACGTGGGCAAAGAAAAAAAATATTACTATAAAAATATTTTTTGTCAAGGATTTTTTTGTGGTGTGTAAAAGCAAAATAGAAATTTCATATTTTTAGCAAAATAGAAATTTCATATTTTAAAGAGCTTCTACCAAAGCTTCTCCCTTTTCTTCAAAGTTAAGCGAACCAGGCAATTTAAATTTCCTCCAAG
>JAMWDA010000009.1 GCA_023818995.1 Candidatus Omnitrophota bacterium | reverse complement strand
GTTTAATATATTATATATATGTATATATATGTAAAGTAGAAATATTTATATATGCTTAAGACATTATATTTTTATGAAAAGAAAAGTAATAAAAATTGGACCAGCAACTTTAGTAGTTTCACTGCCTGCCGAATGGACAAAAAAATTCAATATAAAAAAAGGTGATGAATTAGAAATCATTGAAACTGGAAGAAGTATGATGATTCATACAGGTAAAGAGTTTGGCACAAACAAAGATAATGCTTTAGTTAACATTTCTAAATACAATCCACTTATTATGCGAACTATTGGAATGTTGTATAAGTCAGGTTATAAGGAAATAAAAATCTATTATGATAATTCTAGAAAGAATTACTTAGGAGAGGATTATTTTGAGATCGACCTCATCAAAAGAGCTGTTGAATCTTATAGCGGGGTAGATATAGAAGAAATCAGAAAAGATAAAGATGGAAATTATATTCAGATTTCAGAACGCTCAAATCTTCTTCAAAGTGAATTTAAGAAAACTCTTGATCAATCTTTCAGGCATTTATGCTTTCTTTCAGAACAGGTTGTTTCAGCGTTTGAAAAAAGTAATAAAAACGCACCCAAAGAAATATCTTCCTTGGGCATCTCATAAGAAATCTTAGCCCATTTAGGAGAAACAATCGCACCCTCTCTTTCAAACTTCTGGATAACTCTTGTAACTTCTTCTCTATCCAAGTGGTATTTTTTACAAATACCATCTATACTCATACCCGTATCTAAATCTAATATAACCTGTAAAGTTGATCTATCAATGCGGAAAATATGATTTGTGGGAGGCTGAACCCAGAAAGTCTCCTCATCTAAATTCCCATAGATAAAATCAAAGGAATGATCATAATTTCTTTTTTCCATCACCTTCTATCCAATTAAATAATCAGCCAACCTTTCATCAATGGGGTCTCCTGTTACTTCTTGAAAACCTATAAACATAGGAGAAGGATTACATTCAATAAGAACGAATTCTTTATTAGGTTTTCTTTTTAAGTCTATCCCAGTAAATTTCATTCCACAGATCTCCTTTGCTTTTATACACATATTTTCTATATCTGTAGGTAACTTTATCTTCTCTATCGCTTCCTCATGCCCACGATAATCAACCTCTCGGGTATGGATAATTCCACTGGAGACTATTTTATTATCAATTACATATACACGGATATTTTCACCTTCAATGTATTCCTGAAATAACACTGGTGCATTACGGAGAAGCTTAAGTCTTTCTTCTTGCCAGTCCTCTTCTATCATCATTTTGCAACCTGCTCCACCAGCAACCGGCTTATAGACAAGTTGACCAACTTCTTTTTGAAATTTTTTTAGTTCTTCACTATCATTGGTTACTAAAGTAAGGGGAACAGGAATATTGTTTTTTCTTAATAAAGCTAACTGATAGGCTTTAAGATAATGTAAATCAAATGATTCAATAGGATTAATTACTCTTTTTCCTTTTAAGGTAGCAGACTTTAACCACGAGGCTAAAAGCGACTGTCTTTCCCTTTCTCCCATATAATCCGCATACCAACCATCTAAATCTATTTTCTTTATCTTTCTTTGTTCCTCTAAGTCATATGGCGGATGGCTAAAAAAGACGCTTCTTACATAAAAGGTTGAGATATCTTCAATAGATTCTCCCTGATATTTAACCTCATCCTCTATAAGAGAAATTGTTGCTTCTTCAGGGAAGAGAACTGTATCAATAATCAAAACTTCAACCCTTCGATTTTCAAGGACTTCACGCATATGAACGGTGTGAGCTTCGTATTCTGCACCAACTATACCAATACGCATAAGTTTTCCTCCCTATAGCAATATAAATAATATCATAAAAATAAAAGTATACCAACAAAAAAACCCTGTATAAAACAGGGTTTTTGTTAAATATCTAAGCTAATTTAACAAATGAATAGTTTGGATTTTATTTATTGGGTTTACCCGAATTGCCCTCTTCACCGAGAGCTAAAGTCGTAGCAAAACCATCAGCCGGTTTCCTAAACTTTCTTCCGTGATATTCTGGCATCCTTCCTTTTGAGCTAACTCCCTCTTCACCTATGGCTCTAGTTGTAACCTCGCGGGGTTTACCCGAATTGCCCTCTTCACCGAGAGCTAAAGTCGTAGCAAAACCATCAGCCGGTTTCCTAAACTCTCTTCCGTAATATTCCGGCATCCTTCCTTTTGAGCTAACTCCCTCTTCACCTACAGCCTGAGTACTTACAAATAAGGACGATGTACTTTTTCTTTGCTCTAATTCCTCAATAAAGAGTTTTTTCTTTGTCATTTTTCCCCTCCTATTTTATTATTAATAAAACATAACTTAAATTTACTTTTTCCGCTAAATTCTCTATCAACAAATTACTAAATTGAGAAAGAAAAATTAAGCTTCAGAGCTCCTTTAAAAAAGTTTTATTTCCCTCTTCTCTTTCCTTTGTCCGTGGCTTTCAACGTATGTTATATACATATAACATAATTCTTAGATAATTTTCAAGAGTAAAAACCTAACTTTTGTTTTCCCCCCAATTACACCCGGCGGGTGCAAAATTGATTTCGTTTGAATTTTTAATTCTTTCTTATTATCTCCCTTTAAATCTTTTAAATCTCTGTAGTATTCTTTCATCCTTATCCATTTCCAGAATAAAGATTCTCAGGTGCTAATAATATTTGTTGGTTCATAACAGGAGGTATGATTATCTATCCTTGTTTTGAAATTTTCATTTGTAGAGCCTTTTTAAAAGCCTTTTTTGTAGTAATAGAGTTTACGGGGGAAAATCTTTTGAAAAATCTGCACTCTCTTTTTCTGTTAAATAAATTAATCTCTTTAGCTGGATACCATGTGCCTGTATTCTTCTGTTTCTATTTATTATTTAAACTTTAAAATTATACTTAACATTATGGCACTGTTTGGTGAAGAACTTCCATTGGAATAAAAATACAAAGCGAGGAACACTCATAAAATTTTACCTTCTTCCCTTATTGTGCCTCTATTTTCTTCATTGTATTTTTTTATGTCTTTTGTATAACTATTGCTCTTTATTTTTAAAATATACACATAAATAAATGATAACTTGGTTTGGAGGGAAACATCAAATTTAATCTTTCATTAGGTTAGAAGGCATTTGTTTAACGATAACATACTATCATTTCTTTAGAATTACAATATATTCATAGCTCATAGTAAAATCTTTTTTGCCCTTAATGTTAGATGGTGCATTTTCCCGAGGCATTCTTTTACTTGATATTGCTCTCATAATAGTTTTTTTGATGTTCAAAACCAAAATGAACAAAAAAATCTGCAGAAATTTTATCTGTTGGCAACTCTAAGCCTTGCAGGCTAAGAGTGTATTCCGTAGATTCCTGTAAAAGCTTGTATATCCTTAAAATCAAATTTTTCATCTCTTATTCTTTTAAAAGGTAACTCCTTTATTGGCTTATTAATTCCAGTCTTTTTCCCCACACTTTCAAATAGAATCATTTGACTCATATCTTCTTTAACTCCTCTATATTCACTCTCTTTTTAAGCCTGTTATTATATGGGTAGCTGCTTTTTTTGCCATACCCATTGCTTCAATAACCGTTCCCTCACCGCCTACTATATCTCCCCCAGCATAAACATTTCTTATTGATGTCTGCATAGTCTCTGTATCTACAACCACATCTTTATATTTATCAGTCTTCAATTGAGGCGTAACCTTAGTTAGAATCTGATTAGCTAAAAGTCCGATTGCCACTATAACCAAGTCACATTTCACTTCAAATTCGCTATCTTCTATTTCAACTGGTCTTCTTCTTCCTGAACTATCAGGCTCTCTTAATTTACACTCTAAACATATAAGTTTCTTCACAAATCCATTCTCGTCACCAATAAATTCCTTGGGCTGAACTAAAAATCTAAAATTTACCCCTTCTTCTTTAGCATGCTCTATCTCAAGACGTCTTGCTGGCATCTCTACCTCTGTCCTACGATAAAGCACAGTAACATTTGGGGATATACCATTTATCTTCTGCAATCTTAACGCAGACCTTGCCGCATCCATGGCTGTATTACCACCTCCAATAACTACTATGTTTCTACCCACATTTATAGGAGTATGAAATTGAGGGAAATTGTATGCGCACATCAAATTTATGCGGGTTAGAAATTCATTAGCAGAGTAGATATTGCATAGATTCTCTCCTGCTATTCCCAAAAATGACGGCACCCCCGCACCTAATCCTAAAAATATTTTATGAAACCCTTCTATAAAAAGTTCATCCAAACTTTTAGTTTTACCAATTATACAATTAGTAACAAATTCTACCCCTAACTTAGCTAAATAATCTATCTCCCTATCTAAAATCTGTGGTGATAATCTAAAAGACGGTATTCCATACCTCAAGACTCCCCCTAATTTATGCAATCCCTCAAAAACCACTACCTTTACTCCTGCTCTGGCTAATTCTCCCGCACAACAAAGACCGGCTGGACCTGAACCAACTACTGCTACTTTAAATTTAGAAATTTTTTCATTCTTATTTTGTAAAACATCTATTCTATTCTCTATGCCCCAATCTCCAATAAATCTCTCTAAGAAATGTATATTTATAGCTTGTTCTGAAGCAAAAGAAAGACCCTTCTTAGTTAAAATACAAGCCTTTCTACATTGATACTCAGCGGGACAAATCCTACCACAAATAGAGGGGAAATTATTCTTTTCTCTGATAGTAAAATAAGCACCTTGATAATCTTTTTGAGTAATCTGATAAATAAATCTTTTTATATCTATTCCTACAGGACAACCTAAAATACACGGCGGATTACTACATTGAAAACATCTCTTTGCTTCTTTCAAAGCTTCTTCCTCACTATACGTAGAAACTACCTCTCCAAAATCATTTATTCTTTCTTGAGGTCTTCTCTCTTTAGGTAAAACTGCCTCTATCATTTTAATAAATTACAAATATGTTTTTCTTTTTCTAAATACATAGAATTTCTTTTTATCAAATTATCCCAATCTACTAAATGAGCATCAAATTCCGGACCATCAACACAACTAAATTTAGTCTTATCACCCACGTTCACACGACAACAACCACACATACCGGTTCCATCAACCATTAACGCATTTAAAGAAACAATAGTTTTTATATTATAAGGGTTGCTTAATTCAGACACCTTCCTCATCATCGGAATAGGTCCAACCGCATAAATCAGGTTATAGGTTAAATTATCGGTTAAAATTTCCTTTAATACATCTGTGACAAATCCCTTTTTGCCATCAGAACCGTCATCGGTGGTAATGTAAAACTTGTGAGAAAATTTTTCCATTTCTTTTTCTAAAATCAATAACTCTTTAGTTCTCGCCCCTAATATGGTAGTAATATAGTTATCTTCCTCTCTCAATGCTTTCGCCACGGGATAAATTTCTGCGATACCCACTCCCCCCCCAATTAAAATTACATTACCATATTTCTTTATTTCCGTAGGATTACCTAAAGGACCTACCAAAGAGTATAAATAATCTTCTTCCCTCAATCCTCCTAAAAGTTTAGTGGTCAATCCCACTTCTTGAAAAATTAAAGTAATTGTCCCTTTTTCAGGGCTATTATCTACAATGGTCAAAGGGATTCTTTCCCCTTCTTTACAAACCATTAATACAACAAATTGACCAGGCTTCGCCTTCTTGGATATATCTTGCGCACTGACTTCTAAACGAACAATACAA
Organism: Candidatus Omnitrophota bacterium; assembly: GCA_023818995.1. GTDB lineage: Bacteria > Omnitrophota > Gorgyraeia > Duberdicusellales > 4484-171 > JAMWBQ01. The sequence goes on along the minus strand of JAMWDA010000009.1, from coordinate 13,072 downwards.
ATATCATTGTAGTGAGATATTATATCCTTATTTACTATTCTCATCGCTAAAAACCTACATTGCAATATAGGAAATTGTAATTTAAATACTTTTATAACAACTTTTATATTTTTTTTCAAGATAAAAATTAAAACCTGATATTGTAGTTAGCAAATAATTTAAGGAAGGAGAAAATTAAAAATTTACCTTTATATTTTGGGCAAAATTTCAGTTTAAACAATATATTTTTAAACTTGTTTCTTGGCTACCCTAATACAATTCACTCCTCCTCTATACATAAATAGCTAAATCATCCTGAAAGAATTCTTCTCCCTTACGAGAAAACTGGCTTAACCTTTCTAATTAGTAATAAGTAAATAAATACTGAAATTAATAACATAGCGACGGAAAATAAAATCAGATAAAAAATAGAAACTTCGTATAAGAACCCCATCGCTGTGCTTCCTAAAAACCAACTAATTCCATAAACAGTATTAAAAATACCGTAGGCAAAACCTCTATTTGAAAGAGAAGTTAAATCTGCTATACCTGCACGCATAATTGTCTCATGAACTGCCATAACTACCCCCCAAAGTATTAAACCACCTAATGCTAAAATTCTTCTTTGCGAAAATGAAAGAAGAGGAATAAAAACAGTAATTAAAGGTATAACAATAAATACTTTCATACCAATTCTATCATATATCTTACCAATAATAAGGGCAAACAATGCGTCAATTAACATCGTAAGAGCGTACAAAAAAGGAATCGTAGCGTCAGAAAATATTTCTTTGATTTTAAAATGATAAGAAATCAACTGGAAATTAGTAAATCCACAAACTGCAAAGAAAATAAATAATGCATAAAACCAAAAAAAAGAAGGCAATTTACCTTTAATATCTTCTGTTACTCTTTCTAATTTTTGCGGTGAAGAAACTTTATTCTTTGCTAATAAAAGGAAAAACAATACCAAAAATGCAGGTATCCACAGAAAATTAAATCCTTCTTTGTAACTTCCTCTAAATATAAAAATAGTGCCAAACAATAGCGGGCCTATAACCGCACCTATTTGATCTAGGGCTTCATGTATACCAAAACCTAAACCTCTACCTATCTCTTTGGTAGAGTAAGAAAGTATAGCATCTCTTGATGGGCTTCTGATCGCTTTTCCTATTCGTTCAATGAGAATAAAAATTGCAGCAAGTTGCCACTTACCGGCAAATGCCAGAAGTGGTATAGCCAAAATTAAACTATACCCTAAGATGGTTAATCCCCAATACGCTCTTCGTCGGTCAGCAAAATAACCAAAAGGAAGTCTAAGCATATACCCCAAAAGTTCACCTAAACCGCTAACCAAACCTACAATGGTAGCACTTGCTCCCAATAACGATAGATAAGGTCCACTAATACCTCTTGCTCCCTCGTAAACAATATCAGCAAAAAGGCTAACCAAACCCATAAGGATAATAAACTGTAAAGCTAACTTCTTTCTGTTTATTTGATTATCCATTTGTTTACAGTTTGTTTATAGTTCTGGATTAATCCCCTTTGATATTATAAAATATAAAAAATACCAAGCCAAGATATTTTATTGTGTTAATGCAAAATAAAAATGTCTCACTTTTAGCAAAGTAGAAATATCCTATTCTAAAAAGTTCCTGCTAAGATTTCTTCCTTCTCTTCAAAGTCTAAACAACCGGCTAATTTAAACTTCCTACAAGGATGATCATTAGAAGGAATGTAAATCTTTCTTACTTTATAGGATTGTTTTGGTTTTGGCTTTGTTGGTCTTGCTTCTATAAGTTGTACTTTAGAGTAAAACCATTATAGTTAATGTATAGCTTCCCATTTAATCTTTCTTCTACAAACACATATTTTGTTCTTATACCTTCTGGAAATCTTAAGATCTGATACAATTGTTTATTCTGCCTTATGGTAAAGTCGTTTCTTAATGATCTTTTTGCCCTTACAGAGAGTATTTTTTCTATGCATAGATTCTTGGGTATAGGTCTGTGTAGAGCAGGGGGGTTTATTGGCTCAATACTAAACCTTTGATTAAATTTAGGCAGATGCTTTTCTAAAAAATCATTTGGTTACTCTTTGGTTTTAATGTCTTTAAGCCTCATCTCTTTTATGAGACAATCCTGAAAGGTTCTTAAAACCTTTTCCACTCTTCCTTTGACCTGAGGTGAATTGGCAGGAATGATATTTACGCCTAATTCTAAAAGTCCCCTCTCAAATTGACTCAAAGGATTTCCGTTCTCTAATTGTTCTTCCATAGTCTGTTTAGCTGTGAGGTTGTAAGTTGTGTGTTTATCTACGTAAATTGCTTGAGTAATACCGTACTTTTCTATGTATCTTTTGAAACTATCCATTGCAGGAATTGTTCCTCCATAATCGTAGAATTTGGCAAAAACTCTATTTGTACCATCATCTATATAGGTTATCAAAACAAGTTGGTGTCCTCTATCCTCAAGCCATTTATGATGTGAGCCATCAAGTTGGACCGTCTGACCAAAACACTCACATCTGGGACGCCAGAATCTATGCTTTCTGGATTTACACTCTCTCTGCCACAAACCTTCATCAATTAACCATTTCCTTTAGTCTTTTTAACTCCTTTTGATTATAATAATGTCCTTCTCGCTCATAATGCCCTCCTTTACTGCCTGTCGGCAGAGAAGTTGGGAAGGCATTATAGCACTTTAAAAAGCGGACAAATCTATTTTGCACAATTAGGACATTATTATATTGCGGTTACAGGAATTTATATAGTATGTTATACTTAAAATTGTATAAATTCAGTTGCAAGGGTATATTAAAATCATAGCTTCTAAGGACAATTGTGTGCGATTTTTAAAGCTCAATCACTATTATCTGTTTTTACTCTTTTATTAATATTAAAGGGCTCACTAAACCTATCTACAAGGAGAACTCCCCTATTATTCCCAAAAAGAAAGGGAAAAACCCTAGGGCAGTACTATAGTGTTTTTGCTAATTTAACAAAAAGTTACCTACAGTAAAAGTATCAAAGAACACCAAATTGGTCTGATTACCATTTCTATAAGCTGTGTTTATTCTCATTAAGAACTTAGATACAGAATCAAAAAATTTCATAAAAGAGAGCTATTAGAAAGCTACTTAGACGCATAAGAGAAATGAGCTGTTTACCAACATAAAAGATTGTTAATCGCACAATTTACACCATACTCACTCGCTTAAATAAATAATTGTTGTGGCTACACCCTTAAAAGAATTTACACAATTATTTTCCCCTCTATGATAATTTAGGGGTAGTTTATAAAATTTTCGTATTTATAATTTTGCGCTTAGAATTGGTTTAAATTTTGTCCATTAATATATTGGATTTTTACTCGGCAAATTTATTGCATTTAATTCTTAAAAAGTTATAATATAAAAACATATGTGTTGGAATACACTTTTAACTTGTATATTTATAAGACCTTTCTTATCAGAAATAACCTATAAAAACTTAGATTTAATATTAAATAGCATTTTTCTTATATCCTCTTTATTCTATGTAAAAAATAGAAAAAAATTAGAGTCTACCTATTTAGATAAAACGATAATTCTCTTCTCTATTAGCCTATTAATCTCTCTTTTTTTATCCACAAATTTCTTGAATAGTCTAAGAGAAATCTACAAATACTTCTCTCTCATTATCCTTTTCTTCATAGTAAGGTCAGCCGATAAAGAAGAAACAAAGAGGCTCATCTTTATAATAATTTTAAGTGCTATTTTCATCAGTATATATAGCCTCTACGCTCTCTTTTTTGTTTTACGGTATGTATTAAACTATTTGAATAAACATAGGATTTCTTTCCCTTTCGCTGAGGAATTTTTATTTAGACAAAGAGCATTCGTTCCTTTTATCTCTCCCAATCTTTTAGCAAACTATCTTGTAATGGTGATTATTATTTGTTTAGGATTAATTATACAAAAGATAAAGCAAAAAAATATAGATAAATTGATTTTATTAACTATAATTTGTCTACCTATTTGTTTACTGAGTCTATTTTTCACTAAATCAATCGGTGGATTTTTAACTTTATTTTTCTCTCTCTTACTTTTATTTTTAATAAAGAAAAAATACCTTCCCTTAATAACAATAATTCTTATCTCTTTACTTACCATAACAATTATTCGCACAAAGACGGATAAAGAATTTACTACCCCTCTTTTCTCTTTACAAAAAAGATTATCTTATTGGAATGAAACTATCAGCGTTATAAAAAAACATCCCATAAGAGGAGTTGGTATAGGTAACTTTACCCTTAAAGAAACTCTTTCCGCACATAACTCCTATCTACAGATATGGGCAGAAATGGGTATACTAAGTTTGATTAGCTGGTTAATGATGGTTGGCATTCTTATCAAAGATATAAGAACACAATTAAATCTCAGGGAACTAAACTATTACCGGTTGGGGTTAATGATAAGTGGTTTAGCTTTTTTTATTCATAACTTAATTGATTTTAGCTTCTTTATACCGCAAGCCTCATACCTTTGGTGGGTAATTCTTGCGCTAACTCAAACTAACTATTTAGGCGAGCAAGATGTGTCTTGAGGATAATTCTTAAAGTAAATAGAGCGGTGATTAGAAAAGAAAAGTAAAAAATAACCCAATTACCTCCTCCTAAAGAAGTTATCCCTGTTATTCCCCATAATAAACTCACCAAGTATATCCTTATAAGATTCTTTTTCTTATCTTTTTGCCAAGATAGTAGACGTAAGAATATATGGTCATTGCTCTTACACATAGGATTTATTCCCCGCTTAAGACGAGCAACGATAAGAAAGAAAGTATCCACCACAGGGAAAAATAGAACGAATAAGGGTAGAGTAATTGCTAAAGGATTAAATAATGTAGCATAATCGCCGTAGATACTAACTGCTCCCAATATAAATCCTAAGAAATGACTGCCGGAATTACCCATAAAGACTTTGGCTGGTGGTAGATTAAAAAAGAGAAAAGAAATTAGGGCTCCACTTAGAGTAGCAAAAAATAAAGATAAATTATAATTTTTCTGTAGAGTAAAGATAAACCAAAAAATTAAGCTGGATATTAAAGATACTCCTCCACATACACCATCATCAATGTCCAAATGATTGAAAGCGTTGGTAATACCCATTACCCACAGGAAAGAAAATAACCAGTTTAACCAAGAAGGTAAGAAATATATCTCTATCTTTTTCCCCAAGATAATAAATAACCCTATAACTAATACCTGTATGATTAAACGAACTCTCAGAGAAAACTCTTTAATATCATCTATTAGCTCAACTAAGAGGATAATAAAAGAAAATAGAATAATCAAAGAGAAATCTTGGGGTAGAGTTATCCCTTTGATAAAAATATTCAAAAGATAAACAGAAATACAACCCAAAGATAAACCTATTCCTCCTGTATAAGGTATTTTTTCTCTACTAATTAAGAGATTAAACTTTAAAGCTATGGTTTTAAAAAATAAGATAAGGAGAAAAGAAACGATAAGAGAAAGGATAAAAGCTAACATATTTTAAAACCTATAAAAAATCAGCGAAGAATAACTTATAGAATTAGCAAGTTTACCCTATAGACTTAGTTTCGCTTAAAAATATTTTTGTTTTGCCCTAAAATTACTTTACGTTTTTTTAAAGAATCGACTATAAACGCTAAATCACTTATAATATTATAAATCAAAAATCTTCTGAAAACAAGAAGATAAAACCATAAACACAATTCGTAAGCAATGATATATAGAGAATCCTTAAGAAAACTTTTCCAGGAATCGTTCTTTAGAATAGTTCGGTAACGATTTCTTATAAAGAATATTTGCAAATCTTTATCTAACCAGCTAAATATATATTTCCTTAAAAATGGTAAAGCGGGAGGATTAACTTTTGTAGTTTTACCCCGTTGATGGTAAGCAACTGCTTCCGGAAGATAATAAGCTTTCCATCCTTTACGTTGAGCACGCCAACATAAATCTATATCCTCATAGAACATTTTATATGTAGAATCAAAATAATCTCCCTCACAAGCAATATCTTCAAGCATCTCTCTTTTATATAATCCTACTGCTCCTGATACCCCAAAAACAAATCCTTCTCTATCATACTCACCATTATCTAAACATTGGTAACCCCTTTCCAAAGGTTTTCTATTTCTACCTAAAAATAGGCCTGTAGAATCTATTATCCTATTATTGCTAATTGAAAGCACCTTACCACTCACCATCCCTATTCTCTCATCTTTATCAAACCCCTTTAATGCCTCCTCTAAAAAGTTTTTTTCTAAAACCACATCATCGTTGAGGCATAGAATAAAATCACTCCTACTCATCTTTATCCCCTGATTTAAACCACCTGCATAAAACAAATTCTTCTCATTATCAACTACTGATACTGAAGGGTACCTATTATTTATATCCTTTATAACCTTACCATTATTTACAACAATAATCTCCTCAAGAATGAATGTCTGATCTATCAAAGAATCGAGACATTGAAATAAACCTGCCTCATTACTATAAGTAACAACTACACAACCTACTTTCATACGGGTAAGTTTTGATATAAAGATTTTATTTCTTCTAACATCCTCTCTTTACACCAATATGACAAATCCACAATTTTCCTTTTATCCCTTACTTTTCTCTGCCAATAGGGGTAATTATCCAATATTTCTAAAACCCCTTTATATAATCCTTCAATATCCTTAGGTTTAACTATTATCCCTTGCTCGTTATTATTGAATATATCCTTAATCCCCCCTGTCTCAGTAACTACCATAGGAACTCCTGCAAATATACACTCAACTACTACTAAAGGTAAACCTTCCCATAACGAGGTCAATACACAAACCGCACACTTCTCTAAAATATCACTTATATCCTCTACCCAACCAGTTAAGATTATCTTACCATTGAGATTAGAAACTTTTATCTTCCTTTCCACATCTTTCCTTAAATAGCCGTCACCTAAAATCATAAATTTAAGGTTTGGCTTGGTTTTTAAAATAATTTTTGCCATCGTTATAAAATCGTATATCCCCTTCTGCATCTTTAAACTAGAAATATTAACGATTAGGTCAGAAGATGATAACTTCTCTCTTCTTATAAAAACACTCTCCCATTTTTCTCTTTCATCTATACCGTAGTGAATAAGAGTAAACTTACTCTTATTTGCCACAACTTTTTCTATCCCTATAGATAAATCAATTTCAGAAACGACCACTATCTTTTTGGTTATCCTTGCGGTTAACTTCTCTAAAAAAAGATAAAAATAATATGTAAATTTATCAAGGAAACTATGAAAAGGCCAACCATGAACAGTATAAACTATATTCTTAACTCCCGCAAAATAAGCTGCCCATCTACCTAAAAAAGAAGCTTTAGGAGAATGAGTATGAACTATATCAAACCTGTTTCTTCTAATGAATGAGAACAGTTTTAAAAATGCCAATATATCGTAAAAAATATTAATCTCTCTTACTAAATACGGGATAATTTTTACTTTTATATTGGGTAGCTTTAAGAACTTATCAGTTAAATACCCCCCCTTACCCGCACAAACAGTTAAAGAGTAATCTTGGGAAGGCAAGCCTTTAACTATAGTTAACAACTGTTTCTGTGCTCCTCCTAACTCAAGGTAGGTAATAATAAAAAGAATATTTGTTCTCTTTGCTTTATCTAAATACTCTACCAATTAAACAAACTCCTATATTGGGGTAAACTCAGTAATTTTCTATGTTCTCCTTCAATGATCTCTCTTCTAACCTTCATAAATATAACTCTATGGGTAAAAAAGAGTAATTGATGATTATGGGTTATAATTAACATCGTAAGATAAGGATAATCTCTAACGATATTCTCTATTATTTTTGAAGATGTCCAATTATCCACAAAAGATAAAGCCTCATCCAAGACGAGTAACTTAGGTTTCCTTAGAAGTGCTCTTGCTAAAGCTAACCTCTGTTTCTCTCCTTGGGAAAGTTTACAAGCATCATCTCCAATATCTGTATCCAACCCTTTACTCAATCCCTTAATTACCTTATCAAGATAAACTTCTTCTAAAACCTTTTTAATCTCATCATCGTTAGCAAATTCATTAAAATAAATTAGATTATCTTTTACAGAACCACCTATAAAATATGGCTCTTGTAGAACTATACCAATATTCTCTCGCCACCAAACTAAATCTATCTCTGTAATAGAAACCCCCTCTATCTTAACCTCACCTTCAATAGGAGAGTATAAACCCAAGAGTAAATTAACCACCGTTGACTTACCACAACCAGAATATCCTACCAATCCTATCTTTTCCCCAGGTCTAATAAGCATATTAAATTTATCTAAAACAAATTCTCCCACTAAATAATAGAAAGAAACATCTTTAAACTCAATATTACCAGAGAAGGTAATTCTTTTCTTATTTTTATTATTATCTTTATTCTTCTCAATTTCCTTGACGATACTAAAGAGGCGTTCACAAGAGATAGAACCTAAACTAAATTGTTGGAATATAAAACTAATCTGTGTATGGAATCCTAATACCCTAAATAGATATGCAGAGAGAGAAGTCAATGTCCCTAAGGTCATCTTACCTATGATTATCTGATAACCACCAAAGCAGAGAATAAAACCTAAAGCTAACTTACCAACCAACTCAGAAGAAAAATTACTTAAAATCTCTAAACGCAGGCTTTTTATCATTTTATCAAACAATTTAGATAAACTATCTACGAACCGAATCTTTTCCCTCTCTTCTTTTCCAGAAGCTTTCACTAAATACATCTTAGAAAGAGAATCATAAAGGTGGCTAAATATTGCTTGTCTTCTCTCAATTACCTCATACATAATTTTTTTCCGTTTCTTAGTAAAAAAAAGCATATGAATGTAAACAAAGATTCCTGAAAAAGAAGCAACTAAAGCAATCTCCCAATTTAAGAATATCAAAATTATCATTGTCCATATAAAAGTAGGAATTACCCTAAAAAGTTGCAAAGGAGTATCTACGATGAGAGAAGTTACACCTTCAATATCGTAATTAAGCTTATAAAGATTATCTGATTTGAATGTATCTCTAAAAAAACTAAAATTTAAGTCATAAACTTTAGCCACAATATTCTTATTAAGCTCAAAATTTATATTTCGGCATATATAACTCTTCTTATACTCAATAATATGATTAATAACAGATGTTAAAAGAAAAATAACTCCGCCTACAGTGACAAGGATAACAAATAAACGTAAATTTCTATTCTTATAGGCATCATCGATAACTAACTTACTAAGGTAGGGATTAACTAACCCTAAAATAACGGCAAGCTGAGTAAGAATAACTATAAATATTTGAAGTTTTAAATACGGTCTGCTAAATTTGAAAAAATAAAGCAATTTTTTATAATTTGGCAGTGATTGCACATCTTTAAAATCCATAATTAGGACACATAAATATTCCTTACTAATTGTGATAAATTTTTACTTGTAAAAAATTTTAAGACATACCCAAACCACTTCCTCCAGGCACATTCTCAATAAGGTTTTTACCTAAACAAGCAGGCATCGTACTGGGATTCCATCCTCCCTCAGGTCATGCTTTCCAACCACTTTGAGGAGGAACTCTTACTGTATAACAATCGCAAGTTAATATTACCTGTTCAGGATTGAGCTTTACCCAAATAATCTCTGGTTTAAATTTATCTTTTTCCATCTTATCTCCTCCTTTTTAACTAATAACTATATCCAAAAATCCTTTAAACTTCTAAGCTCTACAATATATTCTTTTAGCTATCTCTTGGGCAAAATCACAAAAATAAGGGATAGGTGCTTCCATGTCACCAACTTCTAATAGCGCCTTCCCTGGACACCTATAGCATAATTCCCCTACAGAACACATCTTACATTTTGATTCGTAAGTAAAATCTCTACTTCTTAACCATGTTAAAATTTTTTCTCTGGCAACTTTAAAATCCTCTTTAAGTAAATTCACTTTTGGCTCTCTAATACAAAGACAAGGGAAAATATTACCATAAGGGTCTATATGAACTCCGTCGCCACCACCTATAGCACATCTAAACAAATTTTTATTAGTTTGCTTAAATCTGTCTATATCACAACCATCGTCAAATTTAACTCTATTCCCAAAAATATTTAAAGCCTGTTGAGGAGAAATCCGTAAACTACAAGGATAAGGATCTCCATTTAAACGAGGATTTAACAATACAGTTGGTCTAAAAACCAACCCTAAACTCCTTATATACTTTTTAATATTAGGTATCTCTTCTAAATTATCTTTAATTACTTGTGTCTTTATCTTCAAAGGCAACTTAGCCTCTAAAATCAATCTTACATTCTCCATTACCTTCTCAAACGAATGAGATAATCCTACTATATTTTCGTATAAGCTCTTTGTTACCGTATTTAAGGTTATCTCAATAACAAAAGGCGGTTTCTTTTTAAATTCTTTGATAATTTCCTTATTAATAGAATACCCATTAGTAAATACAGTTATAATAAATCCCCTTCGCTTGACATAAGAATATATATCCAAAAAATCGTTTCTTGTTAAGGGGTCACCTCCTGTAAAACAGAGCCAAATTACTCCAGCTTTATAAATCTTATCTAATATTAATTTTACCTCCTTTGTAGATAACTCTCTGTCTATGTAATATGGATTATTATAACAATCCGAATAACAATACTTACAATGAAAATCGCATTTAAAGGTTATTTCAAATTGACAAACATTTGGTTTACCTCTCTGCCAGTTCTTTTTGTGGAAATCCCAACTAAAAGATTTATAGGGAATAAGCTTCATAGGGAAAAAATATTAAGTTTCACTCAAAATCTAAACTAACTACTAATGCTACCGGAATCTACCCAATTATTTGTTGTTAATCCTCTCCTCTGATAATTCTTAAAATAGCCTGATATTTTACCATTGCAAATCCATGAACCATCTGATGGAACAAATTCAAAATATGTCCCATCTATCGGTTCAGGATAACTAAAAGGATCTAATCTACTTCCCATATGATAGCAGCTACAACTTAACACAGCTTGTTCGGGATTAAGATTTACTCTATGCATAATCGGTTTAAACTTTGTTTTTTTCATTGCACCTCCTTTCTAAATTTCTTACAAACCTGATAACTTTCTTATCATTCTTGAACCCTAAAAAAAAACAAGATACATTATTTACTACCTCTAAATTAAAAGAAACTATCCTCTCTATACATTTTCTATCCCAAAAAGTAGGGAACATTGCCGGATAGAGTAAATTGAATGCTTCTTTAATTGATATTTCTTTTACGTTATTCTTCGGTGAATGGTGAAGAAAAAATATTTTTTTTAGAGGTGCTGATTCTATTCTTGAAGCAAGATAATCACTAAATTCTCCATGCCAAGGTGAACCATAAATAAAAAAATTACCATTTAATCTGCGAACAATGATACGGTCATCATTCAATACCATTGCCGAAGAATATCTATGCCATAATCTCGCCATGGTGGTCTTACCACAACCAGAGTTACCCGCAAACAGTAAACCTCCTTTATTACCATCTTTTATTCCCATTCCATGCACAAATATTCCTTCTCCTCTTTGGGCAAAATAATTTATCAAAAGCACTTGTAAAAAATCATATATAATATCAGTGCTATTCCACACGCGTCCTTTATCTCTTTTAGGAAGCAAATATGCATTAACTTTATCAAAATTCCTATTTATCAACATTAGTTGTCTTTTATCTTCAAGCATACACCTATAAATATACATACCACCCTTTTTAAAAAGTTCCCAATTCTTGCTCCCATCCTGAAAATGATAAGTAGTAAATAATGGTTTTACATTACAAATTTTAGGTAATTTATCTACAATATCTACGTAAATAAAGATATCTGGCTTTTTTTCCCCTTTATATAAAAAATTATTGAATCGTTCAGTAAATAACATTTTCTCTTCCTCTTTAGACAGTTGTTCTAAAGGAAATTTACTCTGCATACGCACAATTGTATCAGCTATATTTAATATCGTAACTTTAGGATTTATCATAATTACTTTGGGGAAATTATTGATTAAAAAGATACTGAACTAGGATCAGCGTTATTCCTCTGAAACCATCTTTAACTACTTTTAAATCCGCTTCTGCTTGTCTCAACCATATTTTTGCCTTTTGATGCACAATTATTATAGCCTAATATATCAACACAACTGGTAAAATCTCTTTTTGCCAACCAACTTTTTGCTGGACACCAATTGCAGAACTCCCTCAATTTACAACTATCGCATTGATAATTATTTTCAAGCTCTATTTTCCTCACCAATTTTTTTAATTGGTTCCAAACCATTATTAAAGAACTATCTTCATTTTTACTATTAGCTTCCCTACCAGCTTGATTTACTCTTATCTTATATTTAGGATAATCAATCATTACACACATCTTAATTTCTCCTAAAGGAGTAATTGCTGCTTGATTTATTCCCACCCCACAATAAAACAAATTTTTCTTCCTCACATTAATCTTATGGTGAGACATAGAAAAATCACACTCTCCTTTTTCGCCACTTTCTAAGTGCTTAGGGATAAGATAATTTTCTCTATATAAACCTCTATATCCATAGGGCTCATCTGAACCATCCAGCCTCCTTGACAATTTATCGTCTAAACGATGCAAAGCTCCTAAAGATTTTGCAAAGTTTTCTATCTGGTTTATTTCTTTCTCATTATCTTTTAAAACACACGTCTTAAATCCCAAATTAACCCCATTTTTATATAAAAGTTCAATAGCAGTGAACACTTTATCTCTTGCTCCTTTCACACCAGTAACGATTTCAAATATCTCTTTACTCATTGCAGGAATAGTGATATCTACCTTATTTGGCTTTAAATGTCCTAATTCCCTAGCTCTCTCTCTATTTATTAATGAACCATTAGTATAAATAATTATTTGAAATCCTTTCATTTTAGCATACCAAAGGATCTCCATTATATCTTCTCTTATAAATGGTTCTCCTCCTGTAAAGCCCAAATAAAAACAACCCACATCTACTAGCTCCGCAAGGCTGCCCGTGGCCCCTTGCTTGG
>JAMWDA010000168.1:2815-3400 GCA_023818995.1 Candidatus Omnitrophota bacterium | reverse complement strand
AAAGCTTGCGCGATTATTAAAGTCGCTTTCAAAGCCGATGTACCCTTCTAAGAAAGGCATAATAATGTATTGGCGAAATCCATCGCTGATTAGATGACTTTCCGTAGTAGGAATTCCCATTAGTCTAAAGATGCGCTCTCCAATTAAATGCGCTACTAATCGATTTGGAGGAGAATGTTTTATCACAAAATTACTTTCCCATAATTTATGTCTATATTTACTTACAAAATCTTTTGGTTTATTTTTTATCCTGATTTTGTCTATAAATACTAAATCTTCCCATTTTACTTTTATTGGTATTGGCTCATAACCACCTCGGCTTGCCTCAGTAGGAGAAATCTCCCTAATTTTTTCTTTGAAGATATTTAAATTATCCTTTAAGATATCAGGCCAGAAATTCTGCGTAATAGGCGAACTGGAAAAATTAGCTGCTTTTTTGTATTTTCTTATCTGCTCATAAAGACTCTTGGCTGCCTCATTTAATGAAGATAAATTTTTTCTCCTTCGCCAAGACTCTAAGATACCACGCAGATTCTTCCCTACTGCCTGCGTGGTTATGGAATATATGCCGGCTTTCATATCTTG
>JAMWDA010000168.1:0-2805 GCA_023818995.1 Candidatus Omnitrophota bacterium | reverse complement strand
AGCCTCAAAAGAAATCTTAAGTTCTCTTCTTACCAGTTCTAAGAGTTCTGCGGCTAATTCAATAAATTTTTCCTCGGATAGCCGATTTAACGGAAAACCTCTCTTTGTCTTGATATATTCCCTCAATATCTCTTCTCTGGGTAAGGAATCAAAACTAAGTGCCGGCTTTCCTTCTTTTTTTAAGCTTAACTTGACATCTTTAATTCTCTTTAATAATCTCCACTCTTGTGAATAAGGCAATATCTCTTCAATTATCTGGTTAATTTCCTTCTCTGAAATAATTTTTAATTTACCTAACCGAAGATAAACACTTAAAATCTTAGTTTTTATTTCATAACTTTTGTATTCTGAATAAAGAGTCTTTAATCCTTCTAAGAAATCCTTATTTTTAATTGAAACCTTTGTGATTAAATTATGCAATAACCTCTGATTAATGAATAAAATAGCGTTGAATGCCTCTATAATCTTGTCGGAATCTCCACTATTAAATATTATCTGTAATTGTGCTTCGATATTTTTTAATTCTTTCTCTGACAATATTCTTAGTTGTTTTCTATATTTTTCTGCCCTGGGTCCACTGTAATAAGAGATATATCTAAACATCTCTGCGTAATCTTTGAATTCTTGGTCCATCGGAGAAGAGACATCTTTTCTTACGCAAACAGCCATAATCTTTTGGATATCCCCAACTGATTCGTCTGCTGTGAGTGGAGAACTAACATAATGCCTAAGTTTATCTATCGAAAGAACTATAGTCCTTTTAGGATTAGCCAGGTTAATAGAAATATAGTCTTTTTGAATAGATAACCGCTCAATTTGCTTACTGTTTCTTATTCCAAACGTATCTTTGCTTAAGTTTTCAAAGGTTAAATTTGTATTTTTAGCTAATACCTTTATTAAGTTTTCGGCTATTTCCTGGGGAAAATCTGGTCCAAGAATTAAAGCAGTCTCAATATTATCTCTTTTTGCTCCCCACGATTCCATAGTAGCGGTAATGTGCTGGATTATCTCTAAAGCATAATCTTTAATTATCAGGGTAGGAACTATATGGAGAAAGCCGTGCAAGTTATTTTTTCTATCCCAGGTAATCAGTGCTATACAGCGCTTAAACGGCCCGCTTTCTAATTTATTTTTACAAGAAGTAAGATGGAATTTATCCCAATCCTGTGAATATATCCAGTTATGCCTGCTGTTCTTCTCTTTAAATCTTTTGGCAAAAGGAGCATAGAAAACAATCTTATCCTGCAAAATGACTTTGACTTTGTTTTGGGCTCTTCCTAAAATTCTATAAATCTTGATTCGGTTGTATCTTTGCAACATCAGGGGATATAGATAGAAAATTACATTAGTAGTAGTTGTAAAGACTGAGCAGATAACGGAAAAATAAATCGTGGGCATTATTATGGGCGTCAAAATGGTTATTGCTGTTAAGGTAACGAATCCAAGTAGATAGGCAATTTCCCTTTCTTTAGTAAAACGCAACAATTCTTTTAGTGTTTCTTCACTTCGTATAAATCTATCAGCATTTGCCATTCCACTTAAAAGAACATATTTTTTGAACCTCTTTATCCCAAGCTTTTCGTATAACCTTCCATCTTTCTCAAAAGATTTTGGTCTAAAGTAGGAAGAAAAGATTTGTCTTAATGGTGAACTAGATTGGTTTTTAATCTCAGACAATTCTTTAGTCAAATTAGTCAACAATATAAAAATTATAGCTGTCTGTTCTTCCTGAGAAAGATTGAGGAGATGCGTATGTATTATAATTTGGGAATGTAATGCAGGTTCAGTAAAAATATTATAAGCTGCCACAAGGTATCTTGAAATTCTTGCATCATTAGTAACAATTAAGGGTATTCTAAACGGTGATAGCCCGGGCAAGAAAAATGGACCAAGCTGCTCTAATATTTTCTGAATACTACACACATTGTCGAATAATCCAATAAGAGGCGAATCCTCATAGTTAATCCTGCGGGGAGGCAATAGATAAAAATCTTTAAATAAAGGACAGGCGTATAACACAAAGGTGTTTATTAAAACACGCGGTGTGCCATATTGTATTTCTGCTTTTTTCTGGATCTCTTTAGTTATTTTAGGTATTAACGGAATTGTAAAAATAGATTTGTTATTATTAACCCAATGGTTCTTATGATTATTAATAATATCCTTTAACGCAGAAATCATTTGGGCCTCGGAATAATCTTGACTAACTTTAGCGCTGTAACCAAAAATAGAAGACAGTTTTTCAATTGCTTTTACAAAAGTATTTAAAATACTTACAGAAATAAATTTTGTATATGCAATTTCCCGCTTAATTAATTCCTCCAGTTTTTTTGTTATCCTAAAGAGTTGCTTTTTATATCTCGTCTCACCTACCGGCGAACTAGAATGTAAAGACTTTGTCCGAAGCGCTTTTCTGAAAGTCGTAAGATTAAAAGATGGCTGGGGATAATTGCATACTGGTGAAGAGCTAAACCATGTCTCTATATCTGTAAGGCAGGCCTGTTCCAACATATTTTTATCCAGGAAGCCGAATTTACTCAGGTATTTATCAGTCAGTTGTTCAACCAGGACTTTTCTTTCTTGCCTGGATACATACCTGCCATGTTTTATTACAGTATTAATATATTCTGAGACCGCTTCAAAGGTGGGATTTATAACTTTGTGTTTTTTCTTCAAAGGATGGTCTATTTTGGGCGGGATTAATGTTAATTGGTAGAACCTGCTCCACAAAAGCTGGTAACTGAATATTTTCTCCCGAGGAGAACCGCGGGTTAAGTTTGCCCGCTTTAAGAAACTAATAAACAA
>JAMWDA010000167.1 GCA_023818995.1 Candidatus Omnitrophota bacterium | reverse complement strand
GGAGGATTTATCGTAGGAGTTCTTCAGCAAGGTTTCTCTCTAACAGAGGCTTTAAAGACATACACCCTTCTTACAATAGGAGCAGGTATTAGCGTGCAGATACCCGCTTTACTTATTTCCACAGGAACAGGAATAATCGTTACCCGTGTATCCACAGAGTCAAATTTAGGTAAGGATATATTTTCTCAAGTTTTAAGTCAGCCACAGGCACTTGTTATTTCGGCAATACTTCTATTTTTACTTTTATTTATTCCTGCCTTACCCAAGCTACCCTTTTTAGTGATTACCCTTTCCACAGGAGGTATAGCTTACATTATTAAGAGTGCAATGAAGAAAGCTGAGGAAGAAGAAAAGATAAGAGCAGAGAAAGAAGCAATTCTTAAACGTAAGCCAGAGAATGTAATGAGTTTACTTAAGGTTGACCCTATTGAACTTGAGATAGGTTATGGTTTAATTCCTTTAGTTAACCCTGATCAGGGAGGGACACTACTTGATAGAGTTGCCCTTATTAGAAGGCAGTTAGCTTTAGATTTAGGTATAGTTGTTCCTCCTGTCCGCATAAGGGATAATGTGCAGTTATTGCCTAACGAGTATCTCATTAAGATAAAAGGTGTTGATATAGTTCGTAAAACAGTAGAGTTGAATCACTATTTAGCAATTAATCCCGGTAAAGTAAAAGAGCCAATTTCTGGTATCCCTGGTAGCGAACCAGTATTTAATTTACCGGGGGTATGGATTATGGAGAGTCAGCGGAGAAAAGCTGAGGTTAGTGGTTACACTGTAGTGGATATCTCCACAGTTATTTCTACACATCTTAGTGAAATCATAAAGAATCATTCTTGCGAGCTGTTGACTCGTCAAGATGTGCAATCTTTGATAGATAATTTAAAAAAGGAACATCCCGCAGTAGTAGAGGAACTTATTCCTAATCTTATGAATGTAGGAGACCTGCAAAAAGTATTAAAAGGGCTTTTAAGCGAAAAGGTTCCTATTAGAGATTTGGTTACTATATTTGAGACATTAGCGGATACAGCTCGTTTTACCAAAAATATCGATAGTCTTATAGAAGCTGTGCGTATTTCCTTAGGGCATCATATATGTAAGGATTATCTGGCCAAAGATAAGGTTCTTTACGTAATTACCGTTAGTCCCAAATTAGAGCAGATGTTTTTAGATAGGTTACCTGCAAATGCTGATGACCAGAAAACGGTTTTTGAACCAGAATTTATAAAGAGTATTTTAGAAAATTTAGCTAAGGCTTTAGAGGTTCTTCTTTCCCAAGGTTATCCACCGGTAGTATTAGTTTCACCTCAGATAAGGTTAGTTTTTCGTAGAATTACGGAAAGGAATTTCCCTCAATTAGCAGTTATCTCTTATCGGGAGGTTCCTTATGGACAAGAGGTTAGGGCACTTGGTCAAGTTAATATATAATAAGATAAGTGTTAATTTATGAAAGTTAAACGTTACGAAGGAAGAGATATTAAGGAGATTACCTCTAAAATAAAATTAGATTTAGGTCCTGAGGCAACAATTCTCTTTGTTAAAGAATTTAACCAGAGGCGTTTCTTAAAGAAAAGGGAGAAACGCTTAGAGGTTATCGCAGGAGTTAGCGAAGATAAACCAGATATGGGTAAGTTAGAGTTGATACACTGGGAATTAAAAGAATTAAAGGATACGGTAACCCAATTAAGGCTAAAGCAAGATAATTATTCACAGCCTTTTAAAGATGATGGGCTATATCCTGTTTTAAAGGAATTTAAAAAGAAACTCTGTGACTGTGATGTAGATGGGGATTTAGCAATAAATATTCTAAAAGATTTTCAAGAAAGATTTACAGAGAAAGATTTACAGAATACTTCCCTTTTAGAAAGTTTTCTCATAAAGCATATTGCTCGTTATATAGAGGTTAGTGGCCCAATCGTTGCTGAACAATGTAAAGTGGTAGCCTTTATCGGTCCTACAGGCGTAGGTAAAACTACTACCATAGCTAAATTAGCTGCCTATTTTTCTCTTATGGAGAGGAAGAAGGTGTTTCTCGTTACTATAGATACCTATCGTATTGCTGCTGTAGACCAACTTAAGACCTATGCTGAGATAATAGGTATACCTTTAGAAGTAGTATTTACTCCTCAGGAACTATTGGTTTGTATTAATAAAAATAAAGATAAAGATTTAATCCTTATTGATACAGCAGGGAGTAATCCTTTCAACAGTTTGCGAATGGAGGATTTAAAGAAATTTTTAGGGCAATCTCCCAATATAGAAACACACTTACTTATAAGTTTCACTACCAAATCAAAGGAACTATTGGAGATATTTAAATGTTACAACATTTTAAAAGTGCATAAGATTATATTTACTAAACTTGACGAAGCAATGATGTTTGGTAATATCCTTAACCTTTCTGTAAGGATTAATCGACCGGTATCTTATATAACTACTGGTCAAAATGTTCCCGATGATATAGAGTTAGCCGATTCTCAAAAGTTAGCTCAGTTGATCGTAAAGGGTAAAGAAGCGGTTATTAAAGATAAAGGTGAATTAGAGAAGATAATATAGAGATGAGCGTAATTTCTGACCAGGCAAGGAATTTAAGAATAATTGCACGAGAAAAAGGTATCGTTAGGGAAAATTTGCCTAATAAGTCAGCAAATAATTACTCTCGTAAATCAATTCATATTTTAATTATCTTTCTATTATCTTTATTTTTTTTATTTAACTACTTATACCAGAACAAAATGTTAAGAACTATGGAGGAGAAAAATAGAATTATGGAGAAAAAGATAGACCTATTGAACTATCAGTTGGATAGTGTGAGGAGTGAATTAAATTTTACGGTTAGGGATAATCATAGTTTAAAAGAGGCATTTTACAATTTATATTTAAAAAATAAGGAAGAAAGTAATGAGAAAACGATTGATATTCAACCTATAAAAGAAGCGTTAACGTATCTATCTACAAATGTAGAGAGTATCAGGAGTAAAGTAGAGGCTTTAGAATACGCCCGAGTTAAAGAGAGGGAATTATTAAATGAGGATATGGAACATATCTTAAAATCTCTTGATGATAAGATTAACCTTGTGGTTTCCAAGGTGGAAGTAATGAGTAAACGATCAGCTACTCAGGATAATCCAAATTTAGATTATATGGGTGAAGTAATTTTTTTTAATAAAGATTATAATTTTATCGTAGTAAACATTGGCAAAAAAGATTCTGTTAGGGAGGGAGATATTTTTGGTGTTTACCGTAATAACCAACGGATAGCTTTAGTAAAAGTTTTACAGTTGCTGGATAATGTTAGTGCCTGTGATATAGAGAGTAGTATTTTACCCATTAACGTAGGGGATAAGATAAGAAAACTATGATTACTGACCAAGCAGAAAGATTAAGGCAGTTAATAGCAAAAAAGGCTCAAGGAGTAGACTTGGAGTTT
>JAMWDA010000166.1 GCA_023818995.1 Candidatus Omnitrophota bacterium | reverse complement strand
ATAGTAATTTTTCTTCAAATATTCAATTGCATTAACGATAAAATTAATTGAGTGGTATCTTGGTTTATGTCCCCATGGTTGATAACAAAAACTACAGTGGTAAGGACAACCTCTACTGCTTATAAAATCTACATCTCTTCCAATACCGGCAACAGGATTAGAAAGATATATATCCATAGGCAGAAGGTCATATGCCGGCAGATCACTTTCGTAGTCTAAATTGCTCATAAGCGGTTGTGATGGATTAAAAATTATCTCATTGTTTTTATCTTTATAACAAATCCCCCGAATATCATCTAAAGGTGCATCTAAGCTTTTATTTAGCTTCTTTAACAACTTCTCAATTGTAATCTCCCCTTCACCTGTACAAACAATATCTATAGGAGAATTTTTAAGAAGAATTTCAGGAATAGGTATAGCCACATATCCACCAACTATTATCTTCGCTCCGGGATTTGTTGACTTTATAAATTTTGATAACTCCAAAATATACTTATAAGTAGATGCTATTCCACCAATTAAAACAATATCAAATTCTGTATTTTTTATAATATTACTAACTTCTTCTCTATCATATCTATAGGCGTTGATATCAATAAAAATTGGTGATAATTTAAGCTTTTTTCTAATTATATTAGCTAATATGGCAAGACCGTGAGGAATATGTCTGGGTTTATCATTTAATCTAATAGGTGGATTTATTATTAAAATCTTCATAACTAATTTTATACTTTAAAATATTTATGGTATAATTATTAAATATGAGTAAATATGGAATGGTATTATTATTAGCAGGCATTATACCTTTTATTTTAAGTTTTTATCCTCCTTTAAAATTATACAATAACACAAATGCTCTGGCAAAAACAATTATTTTGATTTTGTTTCTATTTGGGAGCTGGGATATTTTTGCTACATATAGAGGACATTGGGCATTCAATCCCGAAACAGTAAGTAAGATAAAAATAATAAATTTACCTTTAGAAGAAATTATGTTCTTTATCGTTATACCTTTCTCCTGCATATTTACGTGGGAAGTAATTATTTTTATAAAAAACAAATTTAAATGAAAGAATACACATTACTTGCAATTATATCGGTATTTGTTACTATTATTTTTGATAAATTATTAAAGATAAATATTTTTAAAAAAAGAATATTTTATCTATTTTTATTTATAATTCTAATTTTTAAACTATTAGTAAACGGCTATCTTACCGGGAAAAATATAGTTTTATATAATCCTTATTTTTTCTTAGGCAAAAGATTGTCTTCTATCCCTTTAGAAGATTTTTTGTTTGGTTTCAGTATGGTTAGTTTAACTATAATTTTTTGGGAATATTTTAAAAAATGAGAATTAAAATTTTATTTTTATTATTTTGTATTTATTTTATACAACCCTCTTTATTTGCCTTCGATTGGGTAAACCTACATAACAGGGCAGATACTATGAGTTTAGAAGAAAGCATTAAACTAATCAAAGGAAATAAAAGCATAGAGAATATTTACATAGCCGGTTTAGTTTATCTAAAATACCATAAAAATAGAGAAGCTATAAACTTATTTAAAAAAATACTAAATTATCAGAAGGAAAATTATCCTGCCCAATGGGGAATTGCTGAAGTTTTACGCCGAGATAACAATTTAGAAGAAAGTAAGAAAATACTAAACAATATTATATATAAAAACCCTGATTTTTCTCCCGCCTATATTAGCTTAGCTTATATAAAATATAACGAGCTTAATTTTAAAGATTGTATGGAATTATCTGAGATTATAATAAAAAATCTTCATAATAAAACCGATATCCCTAATTTAGCACGTGCCTATCTATTATTAGGAGGAGCAAAAGGGATGTTAGCAAGCAAAGGTAGTTACTTACAAAAAATAAAATACGGACTTGATGTATTACCTAATTTAAAAAAAGCAGAGAAAATAAACCCTCAAGCTCCCGAAGTGCTTTTTGCTCTGGGAAGTTTTTATTTTCTCGCTCCTAAAATTGTAGGAGGTAATTTACAAAAAGCAGAAGAGTATTTAAATAAAGCTATAGAAAAGGACCCTCTTTTTACTAACAGCTATGTTAGATTAGCCCAACTTTACTATGTACAAAAAAGATATACTCTCTCTGACCAATATATAAATAAAGCCAAAGAAATTGAGCCAAATAATCCTCTACTTTTAGATTTCCTAAATAAAAATTGTAGGTTTAACTGTAGTACGGTAGAAGAAAAATAGATTAGACAGATACTATGCTCATACAATAATCGGATAGATTAGTTTTATATTTATCCTGTATTTTAAGTCTATTCATTAACTTTTCAGCCTTACTTATACACTTACTTATCTCACTTTTACAATAATCTAAGCTTCCTGTCTCTCTTACAATTCTACGAATATTTACTAAATCTTTTGTAGTAACCTTATCTTTACAAAAAGTTGTTTCAATATAATCTTTAACTTTTTTATCACCCTCATTATAAGCATACCAAATAATTAAAGTCTTTTTTGCTTCTTGGATGTCGGTAACATTGGGTTTACCAATATCTTTTTCTTGCCCAAATAGACCTATTATATCGTCTTTTATTTGAAACGCCCGCCCTAAATATATTCCATACTTAAAAAGTATATCTATCTGTTCATCCTCGACACCTGCTAAAATTCCTCCTGCAGAAAGGGGCGTGGCAAATGTATATATAGCGGTTTTAAAATCGTATATCTTGTAAATATCTGATAGAGTTACATCTTTCATCTTTTTCGTTCCTAAAATTAGCTCAAGGAATTCACCGCTACCAGTATAAACTGCTGCTTCAATAAATCTCTTTAAAGCTCGCTCTTTCCTCCCTTTTTCTTCCTGAATAGATAAAAATGAATGTATGCTCATAGCATACATTATATCCCCTACAGTAATTGCTAAATCCATACCGTTGAATTTAAACTTATTTTTACCTAACCAATTGTCCAAAACTATATGTAAGGATGGCTTGTTTCTTCTCAGAGGTGATTTATCGATTATATCGTCATGCACAAGTAAAAAATCATGCAGTAACTCTAAAGAAACGGCACTCCGATATAAACCGTCTTTTGGGTCTCGACTAAAACCAAGATAGCTCAGTAGGAAAAGAATAGGCCGTATACGTTTACCTTCTCTTAAAAGAAATTCTTTTATACTATAAAAAAGTAAAGGTGATATCTTTTTTAAATGATAAATTTTATCTATATCATCAATATAATCCTTGAGCTCTTTTTCAATTCTATTTTTTATTTCTAAAATCATAAATTTATGTTATCATTATTATGTAAAATATCAATAGAAAATGAAAATACATTTATTCTTACGCGCATTAAGGCTTTCTTTTGTAAGCGTGAGTATCTTACCATATATTTTTGGTTCCCTTCTCTATAAAGAAGATTTTAATCTAATTAAATTTATTGGTGG
>JAMWDA010000165.1 GCA_023818995.1 Candidatus Omnitrophota bacterium | reverse complement strand
ATAAAGCACGTAATTTCTGGTTAACTTCAATTTTGGAATGGGGTCTTTGGAATTTATTTAGCATTCCTGTAGTTTTATGGTTCTGGTCAGGAAATGCTTATCTGCTACTTGCCATACCTTCTGCAGCAATTATTCTTAGTCTCAATGCTTTCTTATCTCTGTATTCTATACTCTATCTAAATTATGCAAGTATATCTGAAGAAACTGGCATAGAGAAAAAATTAGAAGAGTTGGAGGGTAAAATAAAATAGTTATGGATAAGCAAAGTACTATTAAAGATAAAGTATGTTTAGAAGGAATAGGGTTACATACGGGTAAGAAAGTTAAGTTAGAACTTTTACCGGCACCACCTAACAGTGGGATAATCTTTGTTAGAAAAGATATTACTCCCGAAACAATGATAAGAGCAGATATAGACTATGTTTTAGAACCTAAGGATTATCCGCGAAGAACATCTATAAATTATAAAGGAGTTTTTGTGCATACCATTGAACATCTTATGGCTTCTTTACACCTTTTGTATATAGATAATCTTATAGTCAATATATGGGGTGAAGAGGTGCCTGGTATGGATGGTAGTGCTAAGGAGTTTGTAGAGAGTATAGAAAAGGTAGGAATTGATTATCAAGACGTTCCTAAGAGATATTTAACCATTAAAGAATCTTTATGGGTGGAAGAAAATAGCAGTAGTATTGTAATTATCCCTTATCCTGTTTTAAGAGTATCCTATACAATAAAATACGATAATCCCTTGATTAATACAAAATTCTGTGATGTGGTTATTAGCGGTAATAATGATATAAATAAGATATGTGAGGCAAGGACATTCTGTTTAGAAGAGGAAGTAGAACCACTTATAAAGATGGGCATGGGAAAAGGTTCTAATTATACCAATACTCTGGTAGTATCCAAAGACAGAGTTATAAATAATACACTAAGGTCTTCTGATGAGTTTGTAAAACACAAAGTTTTAGATTTATTGGGCGATTTATATTTAGCTGGACCTTTAAAGGGTCATATAATTGCCTTAAAGAGTGGTCACAGCTTAAATATAAAACTACTTCATAAAATTAAGAGGTATAAAGAAAAAATGCTTACAGGAGGGGTTGGTTGTGAAGATTATTTCTCCCCCATTGATGGACAGTTATCTATAGAGGATATAAAGAAAATTTTACCTCACCGCTATCCTTTTCTTTTAATTGACCGAGTAATATATATGGATAAAGGTAAGAAAGCTATAGGGATAAAGAACGTTACCGTTAACGATTACTTCTTCCAGGGGCACTTTCCTAAAAAGCCGGTTATGCCGGGGGTTCTTATTATTGAAGCGATGGCTCAGTTAGGAGGCGTATTAATGTTAGCTGATGAAGAGAACAGAGGTAAGTTAGCTTATTTTATGTCTGCTGATAAAGTTAAGTTTAGGAAAACTGTTGAGCCTGGTGACCAATTAGTTATTGAAGTCAATGCCGGTAAGATAAGGCGACAGACAGGAATGGTATTTACCAAGGCTTTTGTTAATAACAAATTAGTTGCCGAAGCAGAATTGATGTTCGCTTTAGTAGAACCATAGTTTTCCGTCCTTAAAATTTTAGATGTAATTTACCTACAAAAATTCACCTGCGTAAGTTATTCTATTCACAACAATGAAGATAGGTATTCTTTCTGATACACATGACAATATTACCAATATTAATAGAGCCTTAGATTGGTTTAAAGATAAGGGTATTAGTTTTTTTATTCATGCAGGAGATTACATAGCTCCTTTTTCTTTAAGACCATATTTTGATAAAGGTTTTGATTTTATAGGAGTATTTGGCAATAATGATGGAGAGAAAGAAGGATTGGTGAAAATTTCAAGAGGTAAGATATTTTCCCCACCCTATTTGTTTAATCTTTGCAAGAGAGATATTCTCATAGTTCATGATTTAAGCCAAACAAAATCAGATACTTCTAATATATCAATTGTCATTTTTGGACATACTCATAAACCACAAATTTTCCGAAAGGATAAAACACTTTTTGTTAATTCTGGGGAGGTTTGTGGTTGGCTTACGGGTAGGATTACTATAGGCATTCTTGATTTAGAGAGGATAGAAGCAGAGATTATAGAGTTAAATTTTTAATTATGAGGACAGGGATTGCCCATTTACCATTACATAGAGGGAGAGCACCGCGATGGCTTTTTGATAGAATGAAACAGCTTGCTAAAGAGATAGTTTTGATAATTGTTAAAGAATTTGGCTGTAACGAGTTTCTTGTTAAAATATCTGACCCTTATTGGTTTCAAGCATTTGGTTGCGTGTTGGGTTTTGATTGGCATTCTTCTGGTCTTACTACTACTCTTTGTGGAGCATTAAAAGAAGGCTTAAAAGATATATCTTCTGATACAGGTATTTTTGTGTGTGGAGGTAAAGGAGCAGTTGCACGTAAGACACCTCGGGAGATAGAAGAGATTGCCCAGAAGAGATTAGGGGAATTTTCTCCTGAGATATTGGTTTATAATAGTAGGATGTCGGCCAAAGTTGATTCTACAGCATTACAGGATGGGTATCAACTTTATCATCACTGTTTTATTTTCACTCGTGAAGGTAAATGGGTAGTGATCCAACAAGGGATGAATGAAGAAACTGGTTGGGCGAGAAGGTATCATTGGTTAGGAGAAAAGGTGAATGATTTTGTTTGTGAACCTCATAATGCGATTTGTTGTGATAGTAAAGGTTTAGTGTTAAATATGGTAGCTAAAGAAAGTCAAAGTGCAAGAGATATGAGTACCAAGTTATCAGGATATGAACCCGATAAGGTTATATATGAATTTCGCAAATTAAAAGAATTAAAATTTTCCCCTAAGCATCCGATATCGGTTAACGATATAAGGGAGGAGAATTTAAAGAAGATTTTGATAAAAACCTATGAGAAAAAACCTAATGATTTTGAAAGACTTCTAAATATAGAGGGAGTTGGCCCTAAAACTATAAGAGCATTAGCACTTATTTCTGAATTAATCTATGGAAAAACAATTTCTTTTCGTGACCCTGTCCATTTTTCTTTCGCTCATGGCGGTAAAGATGGTTATCCATATCCTGTTGATAGGAAAAACTATGATTTATCTATTAAGATTTTAAGAGATTGTGTTACTCGGACAAAAATATCAATATACGAAAGATTAAGAGCTTTAAAAAGACTTTCTCAATGGGAAGCCAACAGTTTAGAGTGAGGGAAGGTGTACAAAAAATTATTTTTCTGTAACCGCTACTTCAAGAAGACTTCTTGTCAGTAGTGGTTGGTTTAGGGTTGGTGAATCTAAAGAATCTCCACATAATATAAGGGGCAATCTCAATAGTATTATAACCTCTATTTACAAGAAAGTTAAAGAGATTTTTATGGTAGAGAGCTGTAGATTCCATACCAACAAGCAAAATATCTTTAGATGGTCTAATTTTT
>JAMWDA010000164.1 GCA_023818995.1 Candidatus Omnitrophota bacterium | reverse complement strand
CAAGAAAGGTAAGCGTGATATCTACTTTATTTACAGCCCACATGTATTCCGTTATCACTTTGTAGATGAAGTTTTACCTTATCTAAACGAAATTATCACCCAAGCTCGTGATAAAGGACAAAAAATCGTTTTTGTGTTGGAAATAAATGGACCCGGTATCCCTGTTTCAGAATTGATAAGTAGTGAATTCAGAAAACAACTCTGGAAAAATCCTAATAGCTTAAGAGTTACCTATGATAAAGGTAGAAGTATAATAAACAGTGATATAAAAGGAAGAACTTTCTATCGCGATCCTCAAGGAGCATTGCGGATTATGCATACAATAGATCGTCAATATCGTAAAGAAGTACAAGATTTTATTACCTTAAATCCTGATATTGAACTAATAGGAGAAGATATGACGTTTAATATCTGGATTATTCGTATTAAAGCAGATTCGGAGAGATATTATGCCTTGACGCTTTATAACAAGGGGGATTTAGATGGCTATAACAGTAGTATCCAGAAAGCAGTATATTTGTTTAAAGAGGCGTATACGCAACGTGATAAGGAGCTCTCTTCAAAGATTAAGGAAATTTCTCAAAGCAATGACGTTTGTATAATTGTCTTGCGGGGATATCTACATCAACGTCTGCATAGATATCAGCAGTGGGATGATGGTATCGATATTCATGTAAGATTTTTTGGTCCATTTAATCCCCTCGTGGTTGGTCCTCTACATTATGTTGCTTTCCGCTTAATGAATAATTCAGAAGGACTTACTACCGAGGAAAAGGAATATCTTAGCAAAGAGGTAATCTTTCAATCAGTCGCGAATCGTATGATAGGTGAAGTAAGTAATTTGTATGATTTATCTAATAAACTAAGTGAAAGTTCTTATGTGGAGCCAGATATTTTTAAGAAAGTAGAGTTAATCACACGACAATATTATATCCCTGAGGTAGAAGGAAAGGAAGATAGAAGTAAAGGAGGAAACAGTAGCTCGGTTAAAAAAGATTTATCTCACAATAGCACACATCTCTTTAATATTAAACCAACTTCAGAGAAAAAGAAATCCGATTTTTCCGCTGACGGAGTAGGGTTAATTAAAGTAATGAGGAGATTATTTTTTAATTGTAAGGCACTGATGAAAGCAGAGGAGATGGATAAGGAAGAAATTAAACAGATATTGGATAAGTACGATATTTCAATTCAGTTAGGTAAAACTAACGAAGAATTATTAGAGCATATTATTGTGCGTAGAGGTCCACCTGGTGTCTATTCATTTAACCTACCTGGTATATTCAATATCTTCCTCTTAAAAAGACCCACATTTAAGCGATTAGTTTTTATTCAAGGAGGAGCAACAGAAGATGAGATAATCCATGAGATTATTGCTGCTCAAGGTGACATAGAACACCAAGAGGTTTGTGCCATTGTTGATAAAAACTTTAGTTATAATACATTTAAGTTATTAGTTCCGAGTAGCTATTCTGGGAGTAATTTTGCCTCCCAGGAGTTTACTCCCAGGATAAGTTATATCTTACCTATTTTCCGTGGCTTGAGGGAGTTTCTTGCTATCCTCTTGGCAAGAGCTTCCTCTGGTGTCTTACCTATTTATTCGTGGCTTGAGGCAGTTTGTTCTATCCTCTTTGAACGAGCTGCCTCTATTTTCTTTATTTTAAAAGGAGGTGTTTTATGGATAAGTGCTCAAATATCAAGAGTAAAGCTATTGATTTATTCTTCAGGCACTTTGTGGTTATCACCTCTAAGGAGATTATCTTTGCTTCTGCGGAAGATAGGAGTAATGGTAAGCTCTACAATTTTATCATTGGTAAGAAGAACGGAGAAGTTAGGGAACAAGTTCACGAGCATTTTGAGAAGATTTGTGGCGAACGTGCACACTATATTAGTAAGATGGCTAAAGAGAATCTGGGAGTTATACCTACATTTAAGACAAGAGATTTTGATTTTAACTAAACAAATATCATCTTATTATAAGTATTTAGCAATAGCTCAATTTATATTAACTGGTTTAATTGCATTCATAATATCCCGTGGCTTTACTACCCCTGGCAAGTTTATCCTTGGAGGGATGACCTCTCCGTGGCTGGTGGCGTCCCTCCTTGCCGGGGTAGGTGTATTATTACACAATATGGTTACCAGAGGCTCTTTTGTCGCCTCCCAAGCACATAAGAGAGCCTCTGGTTTAACCATATTTACTACAAGCAAATTAAAAATAATTCTTATTATAGTAACAGCTGTAGGTTTATTATTAATTTCTGGTTTGAACGCTAATGCTTTGACCGCTGATTTAGGTTATGTATTAGAGATTGGTAATTCTTTAAGGGTAGGTTTAGAAAAACTATTATTAATAGGATTAGAGGTATTTAGCATCTCATTAACTGTTAAAGTAATTGCTACTCGTCTGTTAAAGAGGGTTGTAGAAAATAAAAAGGGTAGAGAGTTAAATAGCAAAGATAATAATGGTTATTTATGGGTTAATATTTTAAGACAATTTTCACCTTTAATAGGTGGAATAATTACTTTATTTACTTTACCCATATCTAACGTATTTGGGACAGCATTATTTGTAATTTTCTGTATAACAACAGCATTTATGTATTTTGAGGAGTTAGTGAGAACGAAAGATAATGATTTGTTATGGCCGATTATTTTAAGTGGTTTAGTAACGATTATTGCTTTAATTAATGAAGAGGTATTAAAAGTATACACCAATAGTGCATTTATCCAAGGGCATTTAAATGATTTTCTTACACCGATAATTTTACTATTATCTTTACCAATTATTATAAAAGTAATAGGAGACTTTATCGGGGGAGTTAAGAAGGGTAAATTAGTTTCTTTAAAGGAGGTATATTATAATTTAGTTACCAACCGTGTATGGAGTATAGTATCTACGATATTTGTTATTATTTTCTGTAGTGTTGTTTTTGAATTAGCTAATTTCCTTTCGATAATAAGGGATTGGCAGGATGTTAAGATGTATAGCTATTCAGGGGTGTTAGGTTTGTATCTTTGGGTAGTGGGTAGTTATTTAGGGCGAATAAATAAGAGGAATAGTATTCTTAGTAAATTATTAGACCTAATAGAAAGGATTAAGAATAGTGTAGAGGGAGAGGATAGTAGTCAGTATGGAAGAAGGGGATTTAATAGAGTAAGGAAAGGTTTCTTTGGGAATCTGGGTGAGGAGGATATTAAGGGAATTGAGGGAGTGATTAATGAAAATAAATACGAAGAGATTGATGAATTTAAGGGAGTTGTTCCTAATATATCTGGTATACCGGTTAAATTCTTTGTTTTGACCAGCCAGCCAGCCAATGCTCCGCCAGTATTTATTTATGAGAGGATTGAGAATGGTGTTTTAGAGGTTTACTTCTCAGAAAAAGCTTTGATAAGATTTAATGAGTTATTTAATGTGAGAGAAAAATCAATTGCCCTCCAAGCCATTGCCGTCCATGGA
>JAMWDA010000163.1 GCA_023818995.1 Candidatus Omnitrophota bacterium | reverse complement strand
AGAAAAAATATTTCTTTGTAGCTGTTTCGGAAGAAGGAGAAGTAGAAGGAACCATTAGTATAATCCCTTACTATGAAACCGTGTTTATCTATACAATAGAAAAAGCTCCTTGGAATAGAAATGCAAGAGGAAATAAAAGTGAAAAAGACAATGTAATGAAAGAACTACTGAAAGAGGCATTTAGATTTACTGAAAAATTAGGTTATTTGGATAAATATCCCGATGATTATTTAGTTGTATCCGGCTCAGGCAATGAAGAGTGTTTCTCTAAATTAGGTGCAAAGGTAAAATCAATAGATAAAAAATACAATTACCCCTTTGCTACAAATTTTGGATTTACCGTTAAAGATATAAAAGAAATTTTAGCGATAGATAAATATCTTAATACTTCAAGCTGGGTTGAAAAAAGAAATATTCTTCAAAAATTAGAAGAAAATAGCTCAAATTTATCAAGTTGGATTTATCCAATAGCAATTATGGGATTGAAAGAAAAATTTCCTGAAACTGAATTAAATGAAATACAATGGAATGCAGCAAGGCTACTACAGAAATTTCCTACAGAAAAGGCTGTACCTTATTTAATAGAATTAATAAAAATATCAAAACATAATCTTGTAATTAAAGAAAGCTTAAAAGCATTAGGTTTATGTATAAAAGATTTTAATGATGAACTAAAAGAGTTATTTATACAAATTTTAAAAGATAAAAATAATGGTGAGTATATAAAAGAAGCCTGTTGGGAAGCATTAGCAGAGATAGAGCATCCTTCGGCAAGAGATTTGCTTAGAAAAATTTCTTGTTTGCGTTATGGACAAGCAGTTACAAAATATCTTTATAATAAATTTGCTAAAGAATCAGATAAAGACAAATTAAGAATAGATTCTCTCTACAACATAATTATTTCCCACTATCCGGATATCAATCACTATTACCCATCTTTGCCTAAGGATTTCATCATTGGCGGGTTTAACACTGCTTTGCCTGAAAGACTAAATATCGGAGAGTATACACAGAATGGGATTAGGATTAAAAAAGATTTACTTATAGCAGCCAAAAATGGAAAAATTGCCGGACAGATATACTACGAGTTGAAGGAAAATTTGAGCTCCGGTGAAAGGGAAGCTTATTTAAGTTATATTGGAGTCATTCAGCAGATGCGTCGTCAAAAGATAGGGAGTAATCTTTTTATGAATTTTTTAGATAAGCTTAAGAAAGAAAATATAGATAGATTAACTATATCCCCTATAGAAGATACTGAGAATGCCAGTGGATTTTGGAAATATATTCTAAACAGAGAATTGCCTCATCAAGGAGAGTTCTCTATAGATATAAATAATTTTTAAAATAATAAAAATTTTGATAATTTACCCTAATAGAAGATAAAAAATAAAGCAAATTTTCAAGTCATTTTTAACAAATATTTGTCTCTAAACTGCAACATAGAAAAATACAAAAACGATTGAAAATAATAATTTAAAGTAGTATTATTTTATATATGATGATTAATAAAAAATCAATTTTATTTTCAATTCTCATATCTATTTTTCTATTAATATTAAATGGTTGTGCTACAATTACCGGTCCATCGGTAAGTGAAGAAGAAATAATCAAAGCTACGGAGGAACTTAAAGTTAAAGCCTTAGCTTTCCAAATTAAACAATTACAAAGATTACATAATATCGCTAATAGATTGTCTTTCGCTATCACTAAAGAAGATACTCATACTTATAAAGGTCCTCAACCATTTTTAGGTATGGTTTGTTTTAATATAGATAGCCAACTTAAAAAACTCTACAAAATAGAAAATAATAAAGGAGTTGTTGTAATTATAGTAAAAGAGAATAGTCCTGCTTACAAGGTAGGGATTATGCCAGGAGATGTTTTAATTAGTATAAATGATAGAAAAATACCTGATACCTATACATTTAATCGATTAGCATCTAATTTTAAAATTGGTGATTTGCTAAAAATAAAAATATTGAGAAATAATACTCATTTAGATTTTGATTTAAAGTTAGATGAGATACCTATAAATGTCCCTTTAGCAGTTGTGGATATACAAGAAGTAAACGCTGCTACTGATGGTAAATCTATTTTTGTTACTTACGGATTATTGAATTTTGCTAAATCCGATGATGAAATTGCTGCTGTAATAGCTCACGAATTAGCACATTTAGTAAGGGGTCATGTCTCTAAAATGCAGGGTAGTCAACTAATAGGTGCAATTGCTGCTATAGTGTTGGGAATAGTAGTAGAAAGTTCGTCACCGGGAAGTGGAGAAATAGTTATGAAAGGGGCAGGACAAATAAGTGAGATATTTACTGCTCAATATTCACGCGACTTGGAAAGAGAAGCTGACTATTTTGGAACAAAATTTGTTTACCAAGCAGGTTACGACCCTGAAGTTTATGCTAATTTCTTAGAGAGATTTGCTATAGAAATACCTCAATCTATGATATCTAACTACTTATCTACGCATCCTACTTCTCCTGAACGTATATTAAGAGTAAAAAAAGCTATTGAAGAATTAAAATCTTCATCACAAGTTTTAAATTAACTATGGCAACTAAAAAATTCATCTTGCTTTTAATTATAATTATTACGCCAAGTCTATTTAACTTAGGATTTGCCGAAGTATTCTCTGAGAACTATTTATTTCTAAATGACCTAATCTATTCTCTATATCAGTTAAAAATGGTGTTAAAGTCTAAGATAGATAAAACAAGCTCTAACGAAGAAACTATGAAATATCTTGATATTGCAAAAAATAATTTAGCTAAGTGGTCGAATAGCAATAATCAAGATATTAGAGTATCTGTCTTAGGTATAAGCACTTTAATCTCAGAGATAAAATTTTATAACGAGAAAATTAATTTAATAAAAGATTCTCAAAATAAGGAAGAAGAATTTAAGAAAATTCTTATTCAAGAGGAATTAGCTTGGCGAAAACTTTATAAAATTGTAAATTATACTTTTGATGTAATTGTAAAGAAAGATATTATTGGTGCAGAAAGGAATAAAGAACATAAAAAGCTATTAGAAAATCTTTACAATCTTTTTGGTGATGAGTTTAATAATTATGATAAATTAATAGAGAATAAAGATACAAACATTTTTTTCTCCATTCCTGTTTGGTTAACTTTACAGTTACGCTGGATATTAGAAAAAAATTATGAAACATCAAAAAATAAATACCCCCAACCGTATTTCCCACCATTAAAAGAGAATTAAGCGCCTGTAGCTCAATGGATAGAGCACGTGGCTTCGGACCATGTGGTTGCGGGTTCAACTCCTGCCAGGCGCGGATTTATTACTTAGCAATCTAAAAACTTAGTGGAGAGAAGGAAGATTATACCCCTTTTAGTCAATAAGCTGAGTTTTTTATTGAGTAAAGCATCGAGGTCTACCAGTGGTAATATAAGAGCCTCTTTTGGAATATCCGGCTGTTTTTCTTTAGCCAATTGCCAAGGAGACTTATTCTCTTTATAAGTATTC
>JAMWDA010000008.1 GCA_023818995.1 Candidatus Omnitrophota bacterium | reverse complement strand
ATATAAGAGAGTTTAAATTACAATCTTTACGTTCAATTATATCTATGGTTTCTCAAGATATGGTTCTTTTTAACACTACGGTAAGGGATAATATAGCTTATGGGAAAGAGGAAGCAAAAGAGGGAGAGATTATCGAAGCAGCAAAGAAAGCTAATGCTTACGATTTTATTAAAAGGTTACCTGAAGGTTTTTCTACACTAATAGGTGATAGGGGATTTAGATTATCGGGAGGTGAAAAACAAAGATTATCCATAGCAAGGGCAATACTTAAAGATGCGCCCATACTTATTTTAGATGAAGCAACGAGCCAGTTAGATTCTGTTTCTGAAACAGCGATAAAAGATGCACTATATAAGCTTATGGAAGGTAAAACAGTTTTTGTAATTGCTCATCGTATTTCGACTGTGCAAAGGGTAGATAGAATATTCGTTATGGATAAGGGTGAGATTGTAGGAGAAGGTAATCATAGTTATCTTCTCTCTCATAATAGTTTATATAAGAAGTTGTATGAATTACAATTTAGTGTATAATAGTTTGCATTGGTAAAAAATAATTATAAAATAATATAAGCAATTTGAAAGAAGGAGGATTATGAGTGTGCCGACAATTATTAAGGATTTATTAGAAAGAGGTGTTCATTTTGGACATTTGAGTAAACATTGGGACCCCAAAATGAAGAAATTTATTTTTGGTAAAAAGAAGAACCTCTATATTATTGATTTACAGAAAACAGCAGGAAAATTAGAAGAGGCTAAAGATTTTGTAAGAAAAGTAGCTTTAAAAGGTGGTTGTATCCTTTTTGTAGCTACTAAGAAACATTTTAAAGATACCATAGAGAAATTAGCTTCTTCTTGTGGTATGCCCTATTTAGTGGAAAGATGGATTGGAGGTTTCTTAACTAATTTTGTTACGGTAAATTCCAGAATAAAGAAATATGTCCAGTTAAAAGAGAAGAGAGAAAAAGGAGAGTTAGATAATCTTCCTACAAAAGAATTGTTGAGATTAAATAGAGAGTTAGATAAAATGCATAGAAACTATAGAGGAGTGGTTTCTTTAGATAAGCTTCCTGATTGTTTGTACATAGTTGATACTAAAAGAGAGAGTGCGGCGGTAAGAGAAGCGAAGAAACTTAATATTCCTATTGTAGCCATTGTTGATACAGATTCTGACCCTGATATAATTGATTATCCTATCCCCGGCAATGACGATGCTATAAAGTCCGTTGGGTTCCTTACTTCTTGTATTGTGGAGGCAATTAATCAAGGTTTAGAAGAGGGAGGATATAAGAAGAAGGAAACCAAGATTGAAGAGGTGAGAGAGAATTCTTTGCAAGAAGAGGAAACAAAACAATAAGTGCTTAATTCATTCATTACCTTAGGAGGTTGATACTATGGATATGAATAAAGTTAAAAGATTGAGAGAAATAACTTTATTAGGCGTAATGGAGTGTAAACAGGCATTGTTGGATAGTCAAGGTGATTTTGATAGAGCTTTGGAAATACTTAGGAAAAGGGGTGTAACTGTTACTGAGGAAAAGAAGGGAAGAAAAACTCTTCAAGGGCTAATAGAATCTTATGTGCATTTCAGTGGTAATTTGGGTTCTTTGGTAGAGGTTAACTGCGAGACGGATTTCGTAGCTAAGAATGAGGTATTTAAACAATTCGTTAAGGATTTAGCTATGCATGTAGCTGCTACCGCTCCTTTGTATTTAAGTAAAGAGGATATTCCTTGCGATAAACTTTCTACTATTTCCAATTTAGAAGAGTTTACTCGAGAAAAGTGTTTACTTAACCAGTATTTTATAAAGGATAGTAGTAAAACTATAGAAGATTATCTTAAACAGGTTATTGCTCAGACAGGAGAGAATATAGTGATAAGAAGATTCGTGCGGTTTTCTTTAGGAGAATATGAAAGCTAAATATAAAAGGATACTTCTTAAATTAAGTGGAGAAGCATTTTTAGGTGAATATCAACATGGCATAGATGCTAACGTGTGTGCACGTTTAGCTAAGCAGATTAAAGAAGTAGTGAATTTGGATGTAGAAGTAGCTTTGGTTGTGGGAGGGGGTAATATATTTAGGGGTGCCCCTAAGTCAAAAGAGTTTGAAATGGAACGCACAGTAGCAGATTATATGGGTATGTTGGCTACAGTTTTAAATGGATTAGCTTTCCAAAATGCCTTAGAGAACCAAGGTGTACCTACAAGGGTTATGACCGCTGTGCAGATGCATCAGATCGCTGAGCCTTATATTCGCAGAAGAGCTATTCGCCATTTAGAAAAGAAAAGGGTAGTTATATTCGTAGCAGGTACGGGTAATCCTTATTTTACTACCGATACAGCAGCAGCTTTAAGAAGTATTGAGATCAACGCAGAAGTTCTTCTTAAAGGGACAAAAGTTGATGGTGTCTACTCCTCAGACCCTTTTAAAAATAAACGAGCAACTTTGTTTAGGGAATTAAAGTATATAGATGTAATTAAAAAAAGATTAGAGGTTATGGATGCTACAGCAATCACTCTCTGTATGGAGAATAAATTACCAATAATAGTTTTTAATTTTATGAAAGATGATAACCTTAAGGATATCGTTTTAGGTAAAAGCATAGGCACGTTTATTGGATATTAAAATTAAGAGGAGGTTGGTATGTTTTTGAAAGCCGCCTTAAAAGAGATAGAAGACCAGATGAAGAAAGCAGTTGAGGTTACTAAAAGAGAATTTAGTGAGTTGCGATCAGGAAGAGCCAATCCTAAGGTTTTAGAAGGTATAAGGGTTAACTATTATGGCACACCGACACTTCTTAAAGATATAGCTACGATAAATGTTCCTGAAGCAAGGATGTTTGTTATTAATCCGTGGGATCCCAATTCCATAAAGGATATTGAGAAAGCTATATTACAATCGGATTTAGGGTTAACTCCTTTAGTGGATGGTAAGGTTATAAAGTTGATTGTTCCTCCTTTATCTGAGGAGAGAAGACAGGAGTTAATAAAGATAGTGAAAAAGATTGCTGAAGAAGGTAGAATATCTATAAGGACGATAAGGAGAGATGCTAAGGAAAGAATTCATAGCTTAGAGAAGGAGAAGAAGATATCCGAAGATGATAAGTTTACGGGTGAAAAAAAACTTCAGGAGCTTACCCATAAGTATACAGAGGAGATAGAAAAGCTACTTGCCGAAAAAGAGAAAGAATTAGAGGAAAGATAAGTTTAATGGGCCGCTAGCTCATCAGGTAGAGCACCGGCCTTTTAAGCCGGGTGTGCCGAGTTCGAGTCTCGGGCGGCTCAAATGTAAAAATTCTTAGATTAATCTTAGCGGACGTGGTGGAATTTGGCAGACACGCAGGACTTAGGATCCTGTCCGTTAAGGGTGGGAGTTCGACTCTCCCCGTCCGCATAAATTAGTTATTAATGGATAACTTTTATAAAAATTCGTAACCGTAAACAAGAAATTTATAAAGCGAGGGTAGCTCAAAGGTAGAGCTCCACGTTGCCAACGTGGTGGTTGCGGGTTCAAGCCCCGTCCCTCGCTCCCTCATTATAACCGGTGGGGATAGAAATATTTTGCTATTATAAAAAGGAGAGTGTATGGAGATAGACATATTCAATTATCTTCATGAGGAAGATATAATTATAGGTTTGAAAAATAAGACAAAGAAAAATACGATATCTTTCCTTATTGAACATTTGATTGAAACCAAAAAGGTAGAAAAAGAAAATAAAAAGGAAATTTTAAAAGTTCTTTTACAGAGAGAAGAGATAGGTTCTACAGCAATTGGAGGTTACATTGCTTTTCCTCATGCACGTTTATCTTGTATTAAAGAGGTGGTTTTATGTTTAGCCATATCTGATGAGGGAGTTGATTTTGATGCTTTGGATGAAGAATTAGTTAATGTGATTGTTCTTCTCCTTTCTAATCAGAAGGAAGCAGGTGTACATCTTAAGTTGCTCGCTTATTTGGCGAAGTTACTCAGGGATAAATCTTTTGTTCAGCAGTTGAAAAATGCTAAAGATAGCAAAGAAGTAATGGTTCTTATATCAAGACAAGCAGAGATGGTAGAATGAATCGTTTATTTAAATTTATAAGATGGTTCTATCCGGGATTAAAGATAAAACGATGGATTAGTGTTTTAGCAGTTGGTGTAATACTGATATTAATTTTTGCTCCCCGATTATCATCTGATATTAACTTTATATTAAAGATAGTTTATTCATTTTTCTTTGGGGTAGGAGTAATTTCTCTGGTTATTGGTATAACTTCCCTTGTTCGTAGTTTTTTTGAGGTTATTTATCCCCACAGAGAAAGAGAGTTAATAGATATAATTTACGAGAAAAGGTTTTTAGCTAAAGGGCCAAAGATAGTTACTATCGGTGGGGGAACAGGACTTTCCACGATTTTAGAGGGATTAAAGGAACAGACATCCAATATTACCGCTATTGTTTCTGTTTCTGATGAAGGTGGGTCATCAGGTAGGTTAAGAAAAGAATTTGGCATTTTGCCTCCGGGAGATATCAGGAACTGTTTAGTATCTTTGGCAGAAGCTCCCCAGTTATTACGTGATTTATTCCAATATCGTTTTGCTGAGGGTGAAGGAATAAAAGGACATAGTTTTGGTAATATTTTTATAACTGCCCTTACCGAGGTTACGGGTAGTTTCCAATCAGCGATAAAAGAATCTAGTAGGGTCTTAGCTATAAGAGGTAAGGTAGTGCCTGCGAGTTTAGAGGTAATAAGGATAAAAGCGGAGTATATGGATGGTTCGGTTATGGAGGGAGAGGATAAAATACCTAAACAAGGTAAATCCATAAAACGTGTTTTTGTTATTCCTCCTAATGCCTCCCCTAATCCTGAGGCATTAGAGGCTATCCGTCAAGCAGAGATTATTATTATCGGGCCAGGTAGTCTTTTTACCAGTGTGTTACCTAATTTATTGATAAAAGATATCAGTGAAGAGATTGCTAAACGTAATGTATTTAAGTTGTATATATGTAATGTTATGACTCAGCATGGTGAGACCGATGGTTTTACCGCATCTGACCATGTAAGTGCCCTTATATCTCATACGGGAGAGGATATTATTAATCATTGTTTAGTCAATTCAGGTAGGTTGGATTATAATTTACTTATTAGATACTCTCAAGAGAAGTCTTTTCCCGTGATTTTAGATAAGAATAGACTCAAGAAGTTAGGATTGGTCGTTATAGAGGATGATTTCGTGAGTAAATCTAATTTTTTAAGACACGACCCTCAAAAGACAGCTAAAGCTATTATTCAAAGTTATAGTTTATGGAAAAAAAGAGAAAACAGATAATAAATTATGAGTAAATTGATAGAAGAGGTAGTGGTTAATAACGATGAGGGTTTACACGCTAGGCCGGCAGCTCTATTTGTGCAGATTGCCAACAAATTTGATTCCTCGGTTAAGATAGAGAAAGATGGTTTAATAGTTGATGGTAAATCTATAATTGGTTTGTTAAGTTTGGGTTTAACCAACGGGACAAAAATAAAATTAATTTTAGAAGGAGAGGATGCAGCTCAAGCTTTTAGGGAGCTTAAAGAATTTTTGGTAAAGGAAAATGATTAAGTTAAAAGGTATCGCTGTATCTTCAGGTGTTGTTATAGGCAAGGCTTTCTGTATAAGGAAGGAAGAGTTTGTTATACCTAAGGTAAGGATTAACTATGATGATATATCCC
The DNA here is from genome assembly GCA_023818995.1 of Candidatus Omnitrophota bacterium. Classification (GTDB taxonomy): domain Bacteria; phylum Omnitrophota; class Gorgyraeia; order Duberdicusellales; family 4484-171; genus JAMWBQ01. The sequence goes on along the minus strand of JAMWDA010000008.1, from coordinate 13,659 downwards.
GAGAGATATATCGTTTAGAAGAAGCTTTGATAGATACGAGAAAGGAGATAGTTAATATTCAGGAGAAGATATCTAAGGAATTAGGGTTTACGGAAGCTAAGATTTTTGAAGCGCATCTTTTAGTTATTGAGGATAGGCTTCTTATAGAGGATGTTATCAAACGTATAAAGAATGAACGTGTAAATGTAGAGTTCGCTTTTTCTGAGAGCATAAAAAAATACATAGATATTCTTTTGAAGTTAGAAGACGATTATATAAGAGAAAGGGTTGCTGATATAGAAGATATAAGTAAGAGAGTGTTAAGAAGGCTTCTCCATCAATCATCTTCTAAGTATGAACTTAAAGAAAAGATGATAATAGTTGCTCACGACCTCTCTCCTTCGGAAACAGCTTATCTTTCTAAGAGTGATATTTTAGGGTTCGTTACTGATATTGGAGGAGTTACTTCCCATACCGCTATAATTGCACGTAGTTTGAGTATCCCTGCCGTAGTGGGATTGGAAAAAGCCACCACCTATATAAAAGGAGGGGAGACGATTATTGTGGATGCTACTCAGGGAGTAGTTATTGTAGAACCTACGCCTTCATCTTTAAGATATTATAGGAAGAAGACAAAGGAGCTCTTTAAGTCTACAAAGTTAATCCATATTCCTAAATCTGCTAAAGCTATAACTTGGGATGGTAGAGAAATTACCGTTTCTGCAAATATAGAGATTCCTGAAGAGTTACCATTAGTGGAAAAATTTGGTGCAGAAGGTATTGGACTTTATCGCACAGAGTATCTTTTTTTAGGTAAAAAGAGTTTACCCTCGGAAGAAGAGCAGTATAGAGCTTACGTTAATGTAGCTAGAAGAGTAAAACCTTATGAAGTGATTATACGAACTATAGATATAGGGGGAGATAAATTTCTTTCTCGGCCTGAGGTTCCTGTGGAGATAACACCATTTTTAGGCTCACGGGCAATAAGGTTCTGTTTAGCTAAACCGGAGATTTTTAAGATTCAATTGAGAGCGATTTTAAGAGCTTCTTCAGAAAGGAATGTTAAATTGATGTTCCCTATGATATCAGGATTGGAAGAATTGTTATTAACGAAAAAATTAATAAGAGAGTGTGAAGAAGAGTTAAGGAAAGAAGGTAAGAGCTTTGATGAGGAACTTTCTATTGGAGCAATGATAGAGGTTCCTTCAGCTGCTTTAATTGCTGATACCTTAGCTAAAGAGAGCAATTTTTTTAGTATCGGAACCAACGATTTAATTCAATATTCTTTAGCCGTAGACAGAGGAGATGAAAAGGTAGCTTATCTATATGAGCCAGCTCATCCCGGTGTATTAAAGTTGATAAAGAGTGTTATTGATGCTGGAGAGAGAAATAATATATGGGTAGGTATGTGCGGAGAGATGGCAGGTGAGCCTATTTTTGCTTTTTTACTCTTGGGATTGGGAATAAATGAATTAAGTATGTCTCCTCCCTTGATACCTAAGATTAAAGAATTGATAAGAAAGGTGAATTTTTCTTACGCTTGCGAAGTGGCTAAAGAAGCAATTAATTTACCTACTCCTCGCGAGATAGAAAAGAAATTGCAAGAGGCACTAAAGAACGTATTGAAAGAAGATTTTACTAAAATCATAGGAGTTTAATATGAAAGTGCTTATATTAGCTGCTGGATATGGAACGAGGTTATATCCTCTTACCATAAATACTTCTAAGGCATTGCTACCTATAAAAGGTAAAGTCCTTTTAAATTTTATTATGGATAAAATAGATAATCTAAAAAAATTTTTCCCTATAGAGGAGGTTATAATTGTTTCTAATGAGCGATTCTATAAAGATTTTTTGGATTGGAAGAAAAAATTTAAATTCGATGTGAGAGTCATCAACGATGGCACTTCTTCTCCCGAGAATCGTAAAGGAGCAGTGGGAGATATAGATTTTGTTATAGGTAAAGAGGTTGTGGAGAGTGATTGGTTAGTGGTTGGTTCGGATAATTTCTTCGATTGGGGACTTTCTGATTTTGTTCATTTTTCTTTAGATAAGAGACCGGCAATAACTGTAGGAGTATACGATTTGAAAGATAAAAACAAAGCTACCAGATTCGGGGTGGTAAAATTATTGGATACGATGAAAGTTAAAGATTTTGTGGAGAAACCCAAAGAGCCATTTTCTACTTGTGTAGCTGTGTGTATTTACTTTCTCTGTAAAGAATCTCTTAAATATATTCGTCGTTTCATAGAGGAAACAAAAGGAGTAGATGCTGTGGGTAAATACATAGAGTGGATGGTAAAAAATTACACGGTATACGGATACGAGTTTGAAGGAAATTGGTTAGATGTTGGGCATAAAGATGCCTTAGAGTTGATAGAAAGGTTGGTTTGAAATATGTCTTTGGAAAGATTAAGGAAAAAGATAGATACTATAGATAATAAAATTTTACAATTACTTAATAGAAGAGCTAAGGAAGTTTTAAAGATTAGTAAGTTGAAACTTCAAGATAAACAGAATATATTCTCCGCAGAAAGGGAGGCAAATATTCTTCGTAGACTGAATAAGTTGAATCAAGGACCATTGAAGGAAAGCGATGTAGAGATTATTTTTAAAGAAATTTTCTCTGTTAGTCGTTCTCTAAATGCTGTAATTGATGTTGCTTATTTGGGACCGGAAGGAACATTTACTCATTTAGCAGCGATTAAAAAATTTGGTAAACGGGCAAATCTTATCCCCTGCGAGAGTATTAGAGAAGTTTTTGAAAGAGTGGAGAAAGAAGGTGTGAATTATGGGGTAGTCCCTGTAGAAAATTCTACCGAAGGGGTGGTAACCTACACCTTGGATATGTTTTTGGAATCATCTTTAAAGATATGTGCAGAGATAGTGCTTAGTATATCTCATAGTCTTTTAAGAGTATCTTTGGATAAGAAGTTGATAAGGATTTATTCTAATCCCCAGGTTTTTGCTCAATGTCGGGAGTGGCTTATGAGAGAGTATCCTAATAGCGAGCTTATTCCTACAGCTACTACAGCAAAAGCTGCCGAATTAGCTAAAAAGGACCCATTGAGTGGATGTTTGGGTAATAAGATCTTAGCTTCTTTCTATGGTTTAAAAGAAGTTAGTTCTCATATAGAGGATTCTTCTTCTAATGCTACGCGTTTTTTAGTTATTTCTAATAAGGATAGTTTACCAAGCGGAGACGATAAGACATCTATTATATTTTCCATCAAAGATAGAGTGGGAGCTTTACATGATGTTCTTTATCCTTTTAAGCGAGGGGGTATAAATCTTACTAAGATTGAATCTAGACCATCAAAGATAAAACCTTGGGAATACTATTTTTTTGTAGATTTTCAAGGCCATCGTCAAGAGCTAAAAGTGAAGAAGAGTTTGGAAGCCTTAGAGAAAAAGTGCGCTTTTATAAAAATTCTTGGTTCCTATCCTAAGGAAAGTTAATTTAAGGTATTAAACTCCTTAATTTTTCCACAAGTAAAAGTTAGCAAAACAAAGAGCAGTTTTCGTTAAAAATTTTTTTTAACTTTATGGTAAACAAAGGAAGATTAAATAGAATAAAGGTTTATACTGCCGGTAAACCCATAGAGGAACTAAAGAGAGAGAGGAATTTAAAAAATATATACAAGTTAGCTTCTAACGAGATCCCTTTTCCTCCCAATTATATAAAAGAAGCTATTTTAAAAGAGTTGAAAAATATAAATCGCTACCCTGAGAGTAATTGTTTCTATCTTCGCAAATGTTTGAGTGAGAAGTTGGAGGTGAGAGAAGAGCAACTTGTATTTGGTAATGGTTCAGATGAGTTAATCGTTTTAGCTATAAGAGCTTTAACCTCTTACAAGAGTAATGTTATCGTAGGTTTTCCTACCTTTCTTATTTATGAAATTCAGGCAAAGGTAAGTGGTATAAAAGTTAAAAGAGTTCCCCTGATAAATTACCGTTATGACCTTGAGGCTATGGCTAAGGCTGTGGATAGAAACACTAAAATTATCTTTATAGCTAATCCTGATAATCCCCATGGTACCTACGTAAATCATAAAGAGGTAGAGAATTTTTTAGATAGTATCCCTAACGAGGTTGTTGTATTCTTTGATGAGGCTTATTTTGAATTTGTTTCCCCAAAGGATTTTCCTAATAGTTTATCTATTATTAAGAAAAGACCTAATACGATAGTTACTCGTACATTCTCTAAAGCTTATGGTTTAGCAGGATTGCGTATTGGTTATGCTATTAGTAGTGGGGGAATTGCTTCCTTGTTAGAAAAGGTAAGAGAACCTTTCAATGTTAACAGATTTGCTCAAGTTTCAGCTGTAGAAGCATTAAAGAACAAAGAATTTCTTAATAAAGTATTGGAGAATAACGCTAAAGAAAAAGACTTCCTATATAGAGAGTTTAAAAGAATGGGAATAAGTTATATAGAGAGTGTAACTAATTTTATCCTCATAGATTTTAAACAGGATACTAAATCTTTGAACGAGTATTTACTTGAACGGGGGGTAATTGTAAGGGAGTTGGATTCTTGGGGTTTAAAGAATTTCTTTAGAGTTACCGTAGGTAGGCACAAGGAGAATTTAGCTTTGGTTAGATATTTAAAAGAATATTTAAAAATGAGGAGGTAAACGATGATAATTGTATTCAAAAAGGGAGCTACTCAAGAAGAGATTAAGCATGTGGTGGAGAGAGTAGAGCAGTTGGGTTTGAAAGTAATGGTCTCGCAAGGGGTGGAGAGAACAATCTTAGGGGTTATCGGCGAGGAGGATAGAGCAAGGTTACAGCCATTTGAAGTTTTCCCTGGTGTAGAGAAGGTTATGCCAGTTTTGTCACCTTACAAGTTGGTTTCTAGAGAATTCAAGCAAGAGGATTCTATAATTAAAATAAACGATGAAGTTTCTATAGGAGGTAAAGAAATAATTGTAATCGCTGGACCTTGTGCTATAGAGTCAGAAGAGCAACTTTTTAAAGTAGCTAATGCAGTTAAACTATCAGGAGCAAAAGTTTTAAGAGGAGGCGCTTTTAAACCACGAACTTCTCCTTACAATTTTCAAGGTTTAGGAGAGGAAGGATTAAAAATATTGAAGGAAGCATCATTAAAATTTGGTTTGCCTACAGCTACAGAAGTTATGGATACAAGAAGTGTGGATTTAGTATCCAAGTATGCAGATATTCTACAGATTGGAGCAAGAAATATGCAGAATTTTAATCTTCTTAGAGAAGTTGGCCAGACGCGTAAGCCGGTAATTTTGAAAAGAGGTTTAAGCGCTACCATTCAGGAGTGGTTAATGAGTGCTGAGTATATCCTTTCCGAAGGAAATTTTAATGTTATTCTTTGTGAACGGGGGATAAGAACTTTTGAAAATTTTACTCGTAATACGCTTGATTTGAGTGCTGTTCCCATAGTTAAAAATTTATCCCACCTACCCATAATCGTTGATCCTTCGCATGCCACGGGGAAGTGGAATTTAGTTCTACCTTTAAGCAAAGCAGCTATAGCTTGTGGTAGCGATGGTTTACTTATAGAAGTGCATCATAATCCTGAGGAAGCTTTAAGCGATGGTCCTCAACAACTTTTACCTGAAAGATTTGCTTGTGGTATGGAAGAACTTAAGAAGTTAGCTAAGGATATAGGAAGGTTGATTTGAAGGGTAAATAATGAATTTTAGAAAGATAAGTATACTTGGTGTAGGGTTAATGGGTGGTTCCTTAGCGTTAGCTTTAAAGGAAAAATTTCCTAAAATTACTCTCTGGGGATACGCAAGAAATAAAATCTCTTACGAAAAGCTTAAGAGATTAAATATCGTTGATGTAGTTAGTGTGAGTTTAGAAGAGGTAGTTAGAGATAGTGATTTGGTAATATTAGCTTCCCCTATTAGAGTAATTCTTAAACATTTAGAGGAGATCGGTTGTTTTTTGAAAGAGGGAGCTATCGTTATGGATTTAGGAAGTGTAAAAAAGATAATTATGGATAGAGCTAAAAAGTGTTTACCCAAAAATGTTAGTTTCGTAGGTTGTCATCCTCTATGTGGTAGTGAAAAAAAGGGAGCTTTTAATGCCAATAAAGATTTATATAAGAACTCTCTATGTGTTATCACATCTTTCAATGCTTCATCTCAAATAATTAAAGAGTTTTGGGAAAGTTTAGGTTCAAAAGTATACTTTCTTAAGCCATCTTTGCATGATAGGATACTTTCTGATATCTCTCATCTACCGCATATATTATCGTTCTCTTTGACGGAATTGGTTTCTCTTAAGGAGATGAATTTTGCTTCGGGTAGTTTCCGGGATGTAACTCGTATATCTTCTTCACCCTCTGAAGTTTGGGTTGACATATTTATTTACAATCGCAAAAATATTATCAATTCAATTGAGCGTTATATTAAGATATTAAGATGGTTTACACAACGTATAAAAGAGAGTAATGAAGAAGAGCTTTTCTATAAAATAAAGAAAATAAATAAAAAGATAGGTAAATTAGGAGTTTCTCACTATTTATGATTATCGCTATAGATGGACCAGCAGGAGCAGGTAAGACTACCATAGCTAAATTATTAGCTAAAAGATTAGGCATCTTATACTTGGATACAGGAGCAACCTATAGGGTTCTTACATTAAAAGCTTTAAAAGATAATATCCCTTTAGATGATCCTTTTGCTTTGAGGTATACCGCTATAAATTTAAATGTTAGATGGGAAGAGGGGAAAATTTATCTTGATGGTGAGGAGGTAACAGACCGGATACGTTCTCCTCAAATAGATAAAATAATCTCTTTACCTGTTTCTTTTAAAGAAGTCAGGGAAGCTATGGTAGAGTTTCAACGTAGATTAGTAGGAACTAAGGATGCTGTGGTTGAAGGTAGAGATACTACCACAGTAGTTTTTCCCAATGCTGATTACAAGTTTTATTTAGATGCCTCTTTGTCTGAACGAGCACGTAGACGTTACTGTGATATGGTAAATAAAAATATACAGGTAGAATTAGAGGAGATAAAGCAGGATATGGAGGTAAGGGATAGAGCAGATTTAACCCGAGATATAGGACCTCTTAAAAAAGCTCCTGATGCTATATTTATAGATACTACCAATTTAACTATAGAAGAGGTAATAGAGAGAATTTTAAGTTATATTAAGAGATGATGGATATAAATTACATAAGAAACTTCTGTATAATTGCCCATATCGACCACGGTAAATCAACATTAGCCGATAGATTTTTAGAACTCAGTGGGGTTGTAGATAAAAGAAAAGTAAGCGAACAGATGTTGGATAGTATGGAGTTAGAAAGAGAACGAGGAATTACTATCAAAGCAAAGGCAGTTAGTTTAAATTATTCTTATCAAGGCAAAAATTATGTGCTCAATCTTATCGATACTCCTGGTCACGTAGATTTTACTTATGAAGTAACTAAATCTTTAAGAGCTTCCGAGGGAGCTATACTTTTAGTAGATGCTTCTCAGGGAGTAGAAGCTCAAACGGTTGCTAATTTTTATTTAGCATTGGAAAACGATTTAAAAATTATACCTGTTATAAATAAGATAGATTTACCCAATGCCGATATAGAAAGGACGATTAATCAACTAAAAGATGTATTTGGGTTTAAGCCAGAGGAGGTATCCCTTGTTTCAGCAAAAGAGGGTAAGGGCATAGATAATGTGATTAAAAGAATTATTGAAGAACTACCTCCTCCTTCAGGTGATAAAGATAAACCATTGAAAGCTATTCTTTTTGATACGGGTTTAGACCCTTATAGGGGTATAATTCTCTTCATAAGGATTTTCCAGGGTAGACTAAGAACAGGTGAAGAAATACTTTTTATGCATAGCAATAGAAGATATAAGGTAGAGGAGTTAGGAGTTTTTACCCTTGTTCCTATAAGGAAAGAGGAACTGGTTTGTGGAGAAGTAGGTTACCTATACTGTAATATTAAAGACCCACAGGAAGTTGATACAGGTGATACAATTACTTCTCCTTTAAATCCTGTAGATAAACCTTTTGAAGGGTATAAAAAATTGACCCCGATGGTTTTCTGTGGGATATTTCCTTCTTCTCCTGCAGATTACCTATCTCTTAAGGAAGCAATGGAGAAGATGAGATTATCTGATCCATCTTTTGTTTACGAGCCAGATAATTTAGGTTCGTTAGGTTATGGGTTTAGGTGTGGTTTTTTAGGACTTCTCCATATGGATATTATTCAAGAAAGATTAGAAAGAGAATTTGGATTAGATCTAATTATAACTTCTCCTAACGTTCTTTACAAAGTTAAGACCAAGAAGGGAGAATTAATAGATGTAGAAAGCCCTCATCAATTGCCCGAACCAAACAATATTGAGGAGATGTTAGAGCCATTTACTAAGGTTTCAATTATTACACCTTTAGAGTATATGGAGACAATATGCGATTTTTCTAAATCTCGGCGGGGAAATTTCCTTAATATGGATTACTTAGGTAAAGATAGATTAAATATAGTTTTTGAATTACCCTTATCAGAGATCATCGTAGATTTTTACGATAAGATAAAATCTATTACCAAAGGTTATGCTTCTATAGATTACACTTTTATTGGGTATAGAAAAACAGAAATTGTTAAAATTGATATTCTTTTTAATAAGAAGAAGATGGAAGCATTTTCTCTTCTGGTAAATAAGGAGAATGCTTATAATAGAGCAAGGGCAGTGGTAGATAAGTTGAAGGAATTAATTCCCCGCCAGATGTTTGAAGTTAATATACAGGCAGGTATAGGTTCAAATATTATTGCTTCTGCTAAAATATCTCCTTTAAGAAAAAATGTTACCGCTAAGTGTTATGGAGGAGATATTACTCGTAAGAGGAAGTTATGGGAAAGACAAAAGGAGGGTAAGAAAAAGCTTAAGCAGTTAGGTAATATACAAGTCCCCAAAGAGGCTTTTTTAGAAGTGCTTAAAGTATAGATTTTAATACTTACATTAATATGCACTATTTTCAATATCGTAATAATGAGCTTTACTGTGAGAAGAAAAAGGTTATAGATATAGCTAAGGAGTTCGGCACACCTCTATACTTGTATTCTTATAGAACGATAACCGAACATTTTGATAAGATCAAAAGCGCGTTTAAGTGTTTAGAACCTCTCATCTGTTATTCGGTAAAAGCAAACTCCAACCTTACTATATTAAAGATATTAGTAAAAAGAGGAGCGGGTTTAGATATCGTTTCGGGAGGTGAGCTATTTAGAGCAAGGATAGTTAAATGTCCTCCTAAACGGATAGTTTATGCTTCTGTAGGTAAGACGGAGAAAGAGATAAAGGAAGCAATAGATTATGGTATACTTTTATTTAATGTAGAGTCTTTGCCGGAATTGCTAAGGATAAATAAGTTAGCAAAATCATTAAATAAAAAGGTAGATGTAGCATTAAGGTTTAATCCCGATATTTCTACCTTTACTCACCGATACATAGTTACAGGTAAGAAAGAAACTAAATTTGGTATGGATAAAGATAGTATTAAAAATATATTTTCTTCTCGTGATAAATATTCATCTATTAATCTTAAGGGTTTACATATTCATATTGGGTCACAGATTACCCAAGCAGAGCCTTTTATTCGCGCAATTAAAAGGGTAAAAAACATTATGAACGAATTAGCTAAAGATGGTGTCTATTTAGATTATTTGAATATTGGAGGAGGATTGGGGATAGTTTACAGTGAAGAGAGACCACAGAGTGCACAAGATTTTGCCGATAAAGTTTTACCTTTATTGAAAGGGGAAAATTTTAAATTGATTCTTGAACCGGGTAGATTTATTGTGGGTAATGCAGGTATACTGGTAACTAAGGTGATTTATATAAAAGATACTCCTATAAAGAGATTTATAATAGTTGATGCAGCTATGAACGATTTGATAAGACCAGTTCTCTATGGAGCATTTCATCGTATAGAACCTTTGAAGAAGAGAACAGATATTTTTGAGAAAAAATTGAGCGATATAGTGGGACCTGTTTGTGAAAGTGGTGATTTTCTTGGTAAGGATAGAGAGTTGAATGTGAAAGAAGGTGATTATTTAGTAGTTTTTGGTGCAGGTGCTTATGGTTTTAGTATGAGTTCTAATTATAATTCTCGTCCAAGAGCAGTAGAGGTATTGGTTAAAGGTAACAAAACTTATCTTGTAAGAGACAGAGAAACTTACCAAGATTTGGTGAGTAAAGAAAGAGTAGTTTCTCTTTAAGTTAAAACCTTATGCCCAAAATTAAATTCTATAAATTCCAAGCTTCGGGTAACGATTTTGTTCTTATTGATAGAAGAAAATTAAGTGTTAAGCTTAGATGGAGAGTTTTAGCTAAACAACTCTGCCGAAGAAAATTTGGTATAGGTGCGGATGGTTTATTGGTAATTGGGCAATCTAAATTAGCGGATTTTAAAATGTCTATTTTTAATCCCGATGGTTCAGAGGCAGAGATGTGTGGTAATGGAGCGCGTTGCGTTAGTTTATGGGCTTCATTTCAGGAGAGGAATAACTCACCAAAGTTTGAAACAAAAGCGGGAATTATAGAAGCTAAGGTAGATGGTAGGTTTAACCTAAATAATAGTAAAAATTTTGCTCAAGTCAAAATAAAGATGACTGAGCCGGTTGGATTAAGGCTCAAGTTTAATTTATCTATTGGTGGTAAAGATATCCGAGCTAATTATATTAATACAGGTGTTCCTCATACGATTATCTTTGTAGAAGGTGTGGAGAAAATAGATGTAGAGAATTTAGGAAGATTCATTCGTTACCATAAGGAGTTTTCTCCTAAAGGGACAAACGTTGATTTTGTAGAAATCCTAAGGGAGGATCTTATAAAAATAAGGACTTACGAACGAGGAGTAGAAAAAGAGACTTTAGCTTGTGGTAGTGGAGCGGTAGCTTCAGCAATTATTTCAACTTATCAGCAAGAGCTTATTAAGAGTAAGTTTGCAATCAAGGTAATTACTCAAGGAGGAGAAATCCTAAAAGTTTATTTTATCAAAAATAGTGATAAAATAGAAGATGTTTGGTTAGAGGGGAAAGCCTATTGGGTTTATAGGGGAGAGGTAGATATTTAAAAGGGGGAGTTATGTTTAAAGGGAGTATCGTGGCATTGGTTACACCCTTCCAAGATGATGGTAAGTTAGATGAAGAAAGATTAAGATTTCTAATAAACTGGCATATTAAGAATAAAACTGATGCTATTTTAGTATGCGGAACAACCGGTGAGAGTGCAACTTTGACTTACGATGAACATAAACGGGTGATAAGTATAGCAGTAGAAGAAGCAAAAGGTAAGGTGCCTATCATCGCTGGTGTTGGTTCTAATTCTACCCATGAGAGTTTAGAGTTAGCTAATTATGCTAAAGAAGTAAAAGCAGATGCTATCTTAGTAATTACCCCTTACTATAACAAACCTACACAGGAAGGTTTGTATCAACACTATTCTCTCATAGCTAAAAGTGTAAACTTACCTTTAATTATTTATAATGTTCCTTCCCGCACAGGAACAAATATTTTGCCTACGACAGTAGCTAAATTGTATAAGGAGCACAAGAATATTATAGGTATAAAAGAAGCAAGTGGCTCTTTAGACCAAATAACTCAACTTATGAGTCTTGTAGATAGAAAATTTATTCTTTTTTCCGGTAGTGATGAGATTACTCTCCCTATACTTTCTGTAGGAGGGAGAGGGGTAGTTTCTGTTTTAGCAAATGTAATGCCCAGACAAACTCATAATTTAGTCCATAAATTTTTAGAGGGTAATTATGAGGAAGCCAAACGTTTACAGTTAGAACTTTACCAGTTAATCAAGGCTTTATTTATGGAGACTAATCCCATTCCTGTTAAAACTGCCTTAGGTCTTATGGGTATGATTACATCCAGACTTCGTTTACCCTTATGTGAGATGAGTGATGCTAATAAGCTTAAGTTAGAGGAAGTGTTAAAGAAGTACAAACTTCTATAGGAGGTAAGGATGATAAAATTAGGAGTTAGTGGTGTTTGTGGTAAGATGGGAAAAAGAATAATTGATTTGGCCAAAACTGATAAAGATTTTAAACTAGTATGTGCTATCGAACATAAAGATCATCCCCAGATTGGTTCGTTTATTGGTGATGTAAGGATAGAAGCAGGGTTAGATTCATTAAAGTATTGTGATTGCTTGATTGAGTTTACTTCTCCTTTAGCTACGGTTGAACATCTTGACTATTTAGTAAGATTTAGGAAGTGTGCTATTATTGGCACAACGGGTTTAAATGAGGGGGAAGAAAAAAGAGTTAAAGAAGCAGCAAAATATATACCTATTGTTTTCTCTCCTAATATGAGTGTGGGGGTAAATCTTATATTTAAACTAGTTAGGATAGCTTCTAAGATTTTGAAGAATTATCAAGTATATATTGAAGAGGCTCATCATATCCATAAAAAAGATGCGCCTTCAGGAACAGCAAAAAAAATTGCTCAAATTATTAGAGAAGAAGGTTTACCTGTTGATTCTAAAGATATAAGGTCAATTAGAGAAGATGAGATCGTAGGTGACCATAGAGTAATTTTTGATAGCGAACTTGATAAGATAGAGATTTTTCACTCCGCCAAGACAAGAGATATCTTTGCTCAAGGAGCTCTTTTAGCGGCAAAGTGGGTGGTGGATAGAAAACCTGGATTATACTCTATGGATGACGTTATTCAAATTTAAATTATTATGGTTAAAATAGATTTCTCAAATAGATTAAAGAAATTACCTCCCTATCTGTTTGCTGAGATAGATAGGATGAAAGGGGAGTTGAAAAGAAAAGGGGTAGAGTTCATAGATTTAAGCATTGGTGACCCCGATATTTTAGCTCCTAGAAAAGTTATTGATATTTTATATTCCTCAGCTAAGGAAAAAGAGAATCAGAAATATTCTTTAGATCAAGGTAAACTAACTTTTAGATTAGCAGTAAAGGAGTGGTTTAAACGTAGATTTAAAGTTAATTTAGATGAGGATAAGGAAATTTTACCTCTCATTGGTTCAAAGGAAGGTTTGGTTCATTTACCTTTGAGTTTGGTGAATAGAGGTGATTATATTATCGTTCCTTCACCAGGTTATCCCGGCTATAGAGGGGGGGCTATCCTTTCAGAAGCAAATATTTACGAACTACCCTTATTAGAGGAGAATAGTTTTTTGCCTGATTTAGGAAAGATACCTAAATTCATAAGGAAGAAAGCAAAGTTAATTTATTTAAATTATCCCAATAATCCTACAACCGCTTTAGCGAACAAAGATTTCTTAGAGAAGATAGTTAAATTCTGTTCTCATTATGGAATAATTTTAGCTTACGATAATGCTTATTCTGAGATATACTTTGAAGAGAAACCACTGAGTGTTCTGGAGATAGAAGAGGCAAAAGATATCGCTATAGAGTTTCATTCTCTTTCCAAAACATTTTGTATGACCGGTTTTAGAATTGGTTGGGCGTGTGGTAATAGTAATTTAATAACGGCATTACTAAAAGTTAAGACCAATATAGATTCAGGGATATTTTGTGCAATTCAAGATTGCGCAGCATATGCTTTGGAAAAGGAGAAAGATTATATTGATAATCTTAGGAAGATTATAAAGGAAAGAAGGGATATATTTGTAGATGGTTTAAAAAAAGGAGGTATAGAAAATATTTACGCTCAAAGCACTTTTTATGTTTGGGTAAAGATACC
>JAMWDA010000162.1 GCA_023818995.1 Candidatus Omnitrophota bacterium | reverse complement strand
TCAGCAAACCCCATAACTCCTAAACCAATCTTTCTATTAGCTAAGGTAATATCTTTTACTTGTGGTAAAGGAAATTTATTTACTTCTATAACGTTGTCTAAAAATCGCACAGCCCAAAACACGGTCTCTCTCAATTTATCCCAATTAACTTTATTATTTTTGACCATTTTGGACAGATTTATAGAACCTAAATTGCAACTTTCAAAGGGTAGAAGAGGTAACTCTCCACAAGGATTAGTTGCTTCTATCATATCTAATTGAGGAGTGGTGTTCTTTCTATTTATTTCATCAATAAATATTAATCCTGGGTCACCACTTCTCCATGCAGAATTTGCAATAAGATCAAATAAAAGCTTAGCCTTTATAGATTTTACTTTCTTTTTATTACGAGGATTTATTAAATCAAAATAAGTATTCCTTTTGACCGCATCCATAAATTTATCAGTTACTGCCACAGAAAGATTGAAATTAACAAATTTACCCTTTTCATTTTTAGCTTCTACAAATTCAAAAATATCAGGATGGTCGCACCTTAATATTCCCATATTTGCTCCTCTCCTCTTTCCGCCCTGCACAATAATTTCCGTTGCCCTATCAAAAATGCTCATAAAAGATATTGGGCCGGAGGCTTCCCCTTTTGTAGAAAGAACGATGTCATTTTTAGGCCTAAGTTTAGAAAAACTAAAACCTGTTCCTCCTCCTGTTTGATGGATTTTTGCGGTATAATATAGAGCCTGAAAAATACTATCTAAAGAATCCTCTACAGGAATTACAAAACAAGCTGATAACTGTCCTACTTCTGTACCTGCATTCATAAGGGTGGGAGAATTAGGAAGAAATTCTAAATTTCGCATTAAATGATAAAATTTTTCTTCTATCTCATCTAAGGATAAGGGAGAAGAAAAATTTTTCTCTGCTTTAACTATATGAGAAGCTACTCTACGGAAGAGTTCACTTGGTGTTTCTATAATATTTCTATTAGAATTTTTTAATAGATACCGTCTTTTTAATACTTCCATACTATTTATAGATAACTTTAAATCATCTTTTACTCCTAGTATAGATTTAAACAACCTTATTTGACTGCGCTTCTCTCTATAAAGAATATACTGTTTAGCAATCTTATTATAACCCTCCTCCATTAAAACATTCTCTACCGTATCTTGTATTTGCTCTATAGAAATTAACCTATCCTTAGATAAGTTGGCTAATTTTCTTATAACAATAGAAGTTACTCTTTTAGCCACTATATTAGCTTTATCTTTATCTTTTAAAATTTCCCACGACGCTTTATTGATTGCTGATTCAATCTTAAACTTATCAAAAGGCACTATCGTGCCATCTCTCTTTTTTACTCTTGTAGGTATAAATAAATTTCTCATTGAATATATCCTATCAATTCAAACCTCATTAATCAAGAGTTTATTTCAAAAAGCTCTAAATATAAAAATTAATCCTAAAAAGAAAAGGTAAAAAAAAGAAAAATTCCTTATATACGGCTTGAACCACAGGTATAATGAGGTTATACTTTTTATTCCCCAATAAAAAAATAAAACAACAACAACGTTAGGTAGGATAGCAAAAAAAGAAAATAGTAAAAAAGATAGCATCTTTAACAAAATATTATATAAAGGATAACTCCACAAATAAGCTAAAAAACCCGTAGCTTCAAAACCACAAGGTAAACCTATAATTAATCCCCACAAGACATACAAAAACTTTAGTTTTCTCCTCCTATAGGATATAGAAGTAAAATGATACTTTTTATCTTTCAAAACAAACAATCCCATAATAATCATTATCAATCCTAAAATAATAGAAGTATAACGTAGAGAAATAAAAGTTCTAATAAAAAAGAAAAGTTCGCTGCCTAAGAAAGAATAAACAAATATTGAGAAAAAACGAGAGAAATTAAAAAGTAAAATAGGTATTATTACTTTTTTAATATTTTCTCCCCAAAGGTTTATAGTTAAACTTAGAGGCAAAGAACATACAGGACATCCTATAAATCCAAAATTTAATCCCAAAAATATACTACTAACAAAAAAAATTGAATATGAATAAATAGATTCTCTATTAAACAATGTGGGTGTATACGAATAATTTAACTGAAAATATAAAATAAAAAGTGCTAAAGTTAAAGGATGCAAAAATTCACGAATAATTTTAATTCGCTGATTCATAGATTACTTCTTAACGCCTATCTTAATCCATAATTTATTTACACCTACCAAAGACTTATTTATTCTAAATCTTTTATCTTTGAAATAGCTCCGAATAAAATCATTTTCGAGAATATTACCAAAATCTGAACTATCCATACCAAGACCTAAAAAAACTATATCCTCTAAAGAATATGACCCAATATTAAAGAAAATAATATCCTCTATCCTTAACCAATCCTTACCTTTTCTAAAAAATATCTCTATTCTATCCTTATCCCAATACGGTAAATTTAATTTTAAAATAGCTCTATTAAAATCCTCTATTTTATAATCGGTGATGATAAAAGAGTTCTCTTGCATAAAGCGGGAAAATTTTTTTTTATTCCAGTGGGGAAATTTAAAAACAAATGTATCATAGTTAAAACTAATTAAATTAATAAATTGTTCATTTTTAATATTAATCTTACCTTTAATATATATGTAATTATCTTTAATTATTGGTTTTTTTAAAGAAGGGTAAATAAAATTAACTATTTTTAGAAAAAAGAATATTGCGATGACGGAAGATAAAATTAATTCAAGGAGAAGTGCTATTTTTTTCATCAACTTTGTGGGAAAAAAGTATCTAATATCTGTCTATGTATAATCTTATTGGAGGCAATGTAACCAATAGTTTGGTGAGTGATAGGATTACCTTTAAGATTCGTAAATTCTCCTTGTGCTTCTTTAATTATACATACTCCTCCTGCGAAATCCCAAGGCATATCATGAAATTCTATAGCAAAATCAAGTTTACCCTCAGCTATATAACTTAACACTCTTGCCGATGAACCTAACATACGTATATTAAACACATTTTTCGCTAAATTATCCAATACGGGTAACATTTTATCAGGGGAATAACGAATACTAGAATCAAAAGAGACAGAACACTCCTTAAGAAAATTTGTAGAGGATACATAAATCTTTTTACCGTTTTTATAAGCACCATTATTTTTTTCTCCCACATATAGCTCATCATCTTTAGGCATGTAAATTACCCCTAATACAAAATCACCCTTAAACACTACTCCTATAGATACCCCAAAAATATCTATATTGCGAATATAATTGTGTGTACCATCTAAGGGGTCAATTATCCATAACCAATCATTATCTAATTTACTCTTCTCATTCTCTTCTGCTAATATACCATGATTAGGATATTTTATTTTTATCCTTTCTACAATCATCTCTTCTGCTTTTTTATCTAATTCTGTGGCTAAATTTCTATCACCTTTAGCTTTTATTTCTTTAACTTTACCAAAATTATTCCAAAGGAAATTACCTGCTTCTTTAGCCAATGTAATTGCAAAATTTACCATATAAATTAACTCCTTTTTAATTTAAATTTA
>JAMWDA010000161.1 GCA_023818995.1 Candidatus Omnitrophota bacterium | reverse complement strand
AATCTGCAATCTCTCTATGTTTTCTTTCACTTTATCATATCCTTTTACTTTCTTTTGCTGCTCTATCGCCTCTTGATGGGAGTTACCACAAACTTCAGCGTATTCATGTTTAGCTATAGCTGTTAAAGCAATAGGAATATTATCAGTTAAATATTTATCTAAATATTTCTTCATTACTTCAGAAAGATATACCTTTAAAACACCCTTATTAAATTTCTTATACACAAAAGTAGAAGGTGCCTTTTCAAATTGAGGATTTAGGGCATAAAATTTAACTTCTACTCCCTTAATTTCAGCGAGTTCTTTTACGCTTTTCCAATAGTCGTTAAATATTTCTACAAATTTTTTCTCTTCTATTGCCCTTTCTATAGAAGAAATTGCCTCCTCATCTAAGTTATTACAGAAGCCTTCAGGGTTGGTCGTTTTTTCTGGCAGGGGATTTAGAGAGCTTAAAATTTTCTCCTTTATAAAAAGGATTTGTTGGAAATCTTGGCTAATTTCCTCTCTTTTATTGACATATTCTTTAAGCTTTCCCAAAATATCTTCAAGTTTATATCCTCTCCATTTACATATTAACTTCGCAGATAAAAGATACGGGTCACGTTGTATATTCAACTTAGGAAATAACCACTTTAATAATCTCACTACATAATCCACTGCAAACACAATGGGATTGATACTGTCTCTGCTCATTATCATCAAAGTGTATCTTTCATCGATGAGAAGCTTTGCTAACCAATCAAAAAGTTCCTTCAATGAGCTGTCTACTTTTGAATAATCAGATATCTCCCTTAAAATCATAAGTTGATGGTGAAGCCAATGCCCTAATTCACTAGCATAGTCCAAGGCGTCATTTTCATCAAAAATATGGATTGTTGGCTTTAGATAATTTTGACCAGAATAAAAGCAACCATCGCCGAGAACAAATTCAATATTTTCAAAATTATGTCTTATAGTTTCTAATTGGGAAGAAGATAAGATTTTCTCTAATCCCATATTTTTGATTAAATGTTCCAAAACATCTCTTGCATTATCTTTTGGATTAATTTCTTTAACCGTAGTTTCTTGTTCAAATTCCCTTAAATCTCCCTTATTAATAAAAGATATTACAAATTCCCAGGAAAATATAATAAGATTTGAAATTATTATCCACGCCAGCATAATATTAGAATGATTTAATCCAAGAATAGATAAAAGAATAACAAAGACAAGGCAATTAAAAACAGGACCTAAAAAATAGCCTAAATAAGGTGCATTTTCTCTTAAAGGAACCTGATAGAAAAGATGATATGGCTTAAATTCTTGCCAGTTTACATAATGATATAGAACCAAATGTCCTAATTCATGGATAATAGCGCGGGGTAAGAATATGATCCTTAATAACCAGTTTAAGGGATGGTGTTCAGAAGAAGAAAGATTGAGTAATGAAGATTTAGCCTTATTATTTACTTCAATTTTTGTATGATGATGAGAACCAACTCTCCTTCTGTTTTCTTTTATTTTTATAGATTGAATATTTAAGATATGATGAATTAAAGTAGAAAGGATAAAAGCAGAAATTAAGAAGGGGAATGTAAGAGATAATCCTGTAGAAGCAAATATAATATTAATCAGGGTAACAAATACTATACCAAAGCAAGGTGGTGCCTGAGGCATATTCTTTGTTCTTACAAAATGTAAGAAAAAGAATATTGACCAGGTAACTATTGTGGCTAAAAGATTATCTAATACTAAAACCAATACCAGATTCATTGTCCAAAATGCTATTTGCTCTATCCACGTCTGATGTCTTAACGAAATACCTAATTTAATAAGTAACCAACTCAAAGCGGGAATTATGCCTGCAGGATGGTTATTTAAGACTTCAGTGTTATTCAGTTCATTAGGATCGCTCATTTGAACAATAAATAACCAACCTTGGGGATAAGGTTTTTCAAGGATTAGTTTAAGGTCCTTGGCTTCTAACATCTCAGGATTAATCGCTACTATCTCTCCACTCACAGGAGCAATAATTTGGATAGATGCCTTGTCCTGTTCTATACTGAGGCTGGAATCCTCGTTTTGAATTATAGTAGTTCCTACCTCATCCTCTTGTTCTGCTACAGATGGAAAAGTAATACCCACAATACCGTGTTTATCTAATATCTTTGCTGCTTCCTTACTTATTCCACATAAAGCAAAATTTTTACCTAAATCATAAACCCATTCCCCTCCATCGGTAAACTTTAGTTGATGAGGGTCTATATCTTTAGGTATTGGTGGTATATCTATTCCTGGTTTTTGTGTTATGCGTTTTTTCTCCTCTCCCTGAATAATAGAAACTACTGTCTTAATTTCTCCTCCAGAAATAGGAGAATAATCGGAAAGAAGACTCTTAATATCTTCTGAACGAACTTCTTTTCTTCTGTCTGCTTCAAGGATATCAATCCGTTTAAAGGGAAGGCAAGAAGGTGCATTCCTTAAAATTTCAGGATTTTCCCATGCGTCTTTAGCCAATTTAACAAAAATCTCACAAAAATAATCCATACCCTCTAAAGTAGCTGTCTCAGTTGGTTCAACCATAATAGCATTACTTCCATGTTCAGGAATTACCAAGGGAAATCCC
This sequence comes from Candidatus Omnitrophota bacterium, assembly GCA_023818995.1. GTDB lineage: Bacteria > Omnitrophota > Gorgyraeia > Duberdicusellales > 4484-171 > JAMWBQ01. The sequence continues at coordinate 955 of JAMWDA010000161.1, read as the reverse complement.
ACAGTGGGTGCATACATACCATAATCAATTATACCTTTGGCAAAATCAATTGCTGATAAGCCATGCTGTTGAGCAAAACGTTCACTAGAAATAACAAACTCATGCATACAGAATTGGCCGGGAGCATAAAGCACTTTAAATAGAGGCTCTCCTTCTTTATCCACTGCTTCCTTCATAATTCGGGAGAGCATATAATTGGCATTAAGAATTGCTATTTCACTTACGCGTCTCATCCCCTTTTCGCCTAAAGCTAACCTATAGGCATTTGCCTTAATTACTACACCATAAGGACCATAAAATGGGCATACCTTAGTAGAAACAGCATCCTGACTCTTCCAATCTAACCAATAGTAATCATTTTTCTTATTATAACGTATCCGTGGTACAGGAAGATATTTACCTAATTCTCTAATGACGGCAATTGGACCGGCTCCCGGACCTCCACCACCGTGAGGAGTAGCAAAGGTCTTATGGAGATTAAAATGCACCACATCTACACCCAAATCCCTTACCCTTATCTCTCCAATTAAAGCATTTAAGTTTGCTCCATCCATATATACATAACCACCGTACTCGTGTGTTATACTACAGATTTTAGGGATATTTGGTTCAAATATCCCTAAGGTGTTAGGAATAGTCAACATACATCCGGCAAATCTCTCTTTATTCTCTTCTACTGCTTTTTTAAAAGCATCCACATCTATCATACCATATTTATTAGAAGGTATCTCCAATATATCCATCCCCGCCATTCTTACTGAAGCAGGATTTGTTCCATGCGAAGAATCAGCAGTGATAATTAGATTCCGTTCTGAGTGGCCATGAGCAATATGTGCTCGGCGAATCACTTTAAGACCGGTAAGTTCACCATGTGCGCCTGCCTCAGGATGAGCAGTAGCAGTAAACATCCCTGTGATTTTACAGAGATAATTCAAGAATTCATAGACTAACTTTA
>JAMWDA010000007.1 GCA_023818995.1 Candidatus Omnitrophota bacterium | reverse complement strand
AATACAAGGCTCTTATTAGAAAACGTATCAGAACTACTAATGTCATAGAGCGTGCTTTCAGGGAAGTTCGTAGGCGTGCCAGACCTATTAGTGGCTTTACTAACGAAGATAGTGTTAACCGTATTATCTATGCGGTTATTACTCGTTTAAACAACAATTGGCTGGATACACCCTTAAAAGAATTTACACAATTTATTTGACGTTACCCTCTCTAAATCCCAAGAACCAACTACCAAACACAAATTTTTAAGTATCTATTTAATACTTAAATTTCTAATCAAGATAAATTCAAAAATATAAAGATTTAATAAATTGTAAATTAAATTTATCTAATTACCAAAGGTTAAATAACTACCTTGCGGTCTATTATTGCCTTGCCAAGAGTAGAAGGGTCAATATACTCTATCTGCGTACCTAAAGGTATACCTATACTAATTCTATAAATCTTCACTTTGTATTTTGAAATCTTCTCAATTAAAAACTGTGAGGTTAACTCTCCCTCGTTATCCGGATCAGTAGAAATTATTACTTCTTTTATCTCTCCTTTACTTAAACGATTAAGAAGTTTACCAATATTTAGTTCCCCCGGACCAACTCCTTCTAAAGGCGACAATGCACCTAAAAGAACATAATACAATCCTTGGTACTGAGCAGTTTTCTCTATAGCTAAAACATCCTGAGGAGTCTCTACAACACAAATAGTCTCCCTATCCCTTTTAGGATTAGCGCATATCTGACAAATTTCATTTGTAGAAAAATTATTGCATAAATTGCAGGGTTTAATCTGGCGATGTGCTTCTATTATGTTGTTAACTAAATTATCTACTTCTTTATTAGAAATTTTAAGGAGATGAAAAGCTAACCTCTGTGCACTCCTTCTACCTATCCCCGGTAATTTCTCTAACTTCTCAATCAATTCCTCTAAAATATTAGGAAAACCGCCTGACATATTAATAGGTTTATAAAAAAATTAAACATCCTCAGTGTAGATATTCCCTTTAAATGTATCTAATAGCTCGTCTATAAAAGTGTTTTCATCTTTATTTTCTGAATTCTTAGTATCATTCACACAATTATCTACTTCCGATTCCTCTTTGTTGATTAAACATTTCAATCTTACCTTTACACCAAACTTTTTTAGAAACACACCTTCCACAAATTTTGTATTTTTATTCTCTTCTACAACTTCCTTGTGAAAAGAGTATCTTTTAGGGAAAACTACTCTTAAAATATTATTATTAAAAGAGCCTAATACCGCTTCTCTCAAATAAGAAGCCAAAGAAACCTTCGTTTTACTAATCTCGGAAATAATCTCCTCCCATCTCTCTTTTATATTATCAAAAGTTAAAAAATTGCTCTCCTCCCCTAAAATTTCCTCTATGTCATTATCATCCTTATGATACGCAACTTTCTCTCTATCTGCTCCTTTATCAAAATAATTCTCTATAGAGGCTTGTTCTTTGCTCTCAAAAGAGTTATCAATCTTATTGCTCTCCTCCACACTATTAGCCTTCTGTTGAATTTTTAAATCATTATCTTTAGACAGAACCTTCTCCCTATAAGGTGAAGAAAACTTTACTATCTCCAACTCCAAAGGTATTCTTATAGAGTTAAGCTTCTTAGATAACTCCTTAGCTTCGATCAAAAGATCGATAATCTTTAAAATATCCTCAATGGTTACACTTTCTGATAAATTCTTAAGATAATCCTTAGTAAAAGGAGATATTTGGAAAAGATTAGCAAAAGTTTTAGGACTTACCTTAGCAATCATTATGTAACGGAAATGTTCTATCAAAGCATTAGTAAATATGCCTAAATCTTTACCACTATCAATTATCTGTTGAATAAAATCTAATGCAAGGGTTATATCTTTTTCCAGAATAAATTTAACCATCTTATTTAACGTATCCTCATCGATTATCCCTAAAAAAGAAATAACATCTTCTATTTTTATTTTGGATAAAATAACTGGCACTAATTGGTCAAGTAATGATTCAGCATCACGAAGACTACCTTCAGAAGACCGAGCTATAGCATAAAGAATACTTTTATCTATTTCTATTCCCTCGTTCTTAACTATTGCTTCTAACTTAGTTATTATCTTCTCTATAGGCAAAAGATTGAATTGAAGCTTCTGACAACGAGATAGTATAGTGGGTAAAATCTTCTGAGGATGAGTTGTAGCAAAGATAAATTTAACATGATTTGGTGGCTCTTCTAACGTCTTCAAAAGAGCATTAAATGCTTCCTGGGTTAACATATGAACTTCATCTATTATATAAATTTTGTAACGAGCGTAAGCTGAAGATAGTTTAACTGTCTCCCTTAATTCCCTTATCTCATCGATCCCTCGGTTAGAAGCTCCATCTATTTCCACTACATCTAAAGAGGTACCTTTGGTTATCTCTCGACAACTTAAACATTCTTCACAGGGCAGTATCGTAGGTCCCTTTTCACAATTAAGAGATTTAGCAAAAATCCTCGCCAAACTCGTTTTACCAACTCCTCTCGGTCCACTGAAAAGATAAGCATGGTGTATTCTATCCTTCAATATTGCGTTTTTCAAAGCTGTAACCACTTTCTCCTGCCCAACTACCTCATCAAAATTCTGTGGTCTATATTTTAAAGCAAAGGCAACATATCCCATAGATTAAATCCTCTTACTATTTTTTTCTAAAAACAATTTTCGCGGTAATCTTACCCTTTTTGCCTCGCTCCACACCTCTTCTAAATTATAGTAATCTCTTGCCTCTTGACTAAAAATATGTAGGATAACATCAAAATAATCTATGAGTAACCAATTTGAAGACACATCTTCTTCGGTATGATGAATATCTATTCTATTTTCTTTAGACAATCTGATTGCTTCTTCGTAAATAGCCCTTACCTGCCTTTCCGAATCTCCCGAACATATAACAAAGTAATCAAAAGAACGAGATAAATTTTTAAGCTCTAAAATAACTGGTTTATTTGCCTTCTTACCAATAACGAACTCTACTATCTTAAAAGCTTTCTGTTTACTATCTAATTCTAAATTCCCCTCTTTTAGCTTCCTTGGCATAGATAATTAATTATACATCTTTAACACTTTATCTATATCATTCTTTATATCTTTCTTAGAATTAGTGATACAAGACAAACAAAATCTGGATAAATCAAAAATTTTTTTAGCTAAATACCTTATTCTCTGAGAATCTATTGCTTCTACTAAATTGCTTATCTCTTCTATTGTATAAATTTTATTTAAAGCTAAATAGGAATCTGCCATATAGAACATTCTACTCTGGGGTTTCTCTATACTCATTATAACCTGACCTAAAAAATAATCTTTTGCCCTCTCCAATTCTTTTACCGAGACAGGTTCATTACTTAACTTAATCAAAGTTTTAGTAATACCTTTTAACGCCATAATGATATTTTTAGAATCTAATCCTAAATGGATAATGAACCCTCCACTATCTTTATATTTTCTCGCCTCAGTAGAAATATCGTAACATAAGCCTCTTTTTTCTCTAATCTCCTCAAATAACCTACTACTCATATTTGCCCCTAAGATAACATTAATTAATTCTACAGTTAATCTCTCTTTACTTCTATAAGATGGTGCTCTAAATCCTAAACAAAGATGGGTTTGGTCAATCTCTTTTTTCTCCAAACCTAATGAAACTTTGTTTAAGTGCGAAGGAGGATAGCTATTCAAGTTTATTCTACCAGGTAAATTTACATTAAGCTTTTTCTTTATACTATATATCAAATCTGTCTCATCCAAATCACCTACACAAGCAATTACCATATTAGAAGGAATATAATAAGTTTCTTTAAAATTAATTAGATTTTCCCTCTTTATTCTCCTTATCGTTTGCGGTTCACCAATTATTTCCTCACCCAAAGGGTGCTTTTCCCAAAGAAGACTATCTAATATGGTATTTACTCTTATGTGAGGTAAATCATTATGCATCTTAACTTCTTCTAAAATAACATTCCTCTCCTTCTCAATATCACTATCCATCACCAAGGGATTAGAGACCATATCCAAAAGAATATCAAGAGTTATCTTCCAGTTTTTATTTATGAATTGTGCATAGTAGCCGGTAGTCTCTTGAGAAGTGAACCCATTGAGCATACCACCTCTACCTTCTATCTCTCTTTTTATCTCCTTATAAGTATAATTTTTAGAACCTTTAAATAACATATGTTCTAAAAAGTGAGATATTCCTTTTAACCGAATATCTTCGTATCTTGCACCTATATTTATAAACACACCTATAGAAGAAGTTTGAAATCCCCTCATCGGAGAGAAAATAAATTTAATATTGCCAATATCTAATACTCTAAACACAGAACCTCCTTACTAAAAAATTTAAACTTTTTAGAAAATCCCTATTCTTAAAATTTTCTTTAATAAACTCTACTATTACGCTACCTAATATTATACCATCACTTATCTCTCTTATCTCTCTTGCCTGGCTTACACTGTGAATACCAAAACCAACGCAGATAGCCAATTGGTTTATCTTTCTAAGAGAAGAAATTTCTCTGCGTATAGATTGCAAAGATAAATTCTTAGGCCCGGTTGTACCGGTAACAGAAATGTAGTATACAAAACCACGAGAACATTCCATTATTTTCTTCTTACGTGCCAAAGAAGTAGTAGGTGTAATAAAGAATATTGTATCCAAGTCTAAATTTCTAGCAATACTTATATAATCACTTGATTCTTCTAAAGGTAAATCCACTACCATTACGCCATCTATACCCAAGTATTTTACCCTCCTTAAGAAATTCTTTAAACCCCAACGATATAAAGGGTTATAATAGGACATCAGAATTAACGGTACAGTTATATCTTCTTTAAGTTCTTGGAGAAAAGGAAAAAGTTTATCTGTAGTTGCTTTTGCTTGCAAAGCTATCTGATTAGCCTCCTGAAGTATACTACCATCAGCTAAAGGATCAGAGAAAGGTAGACCCAATTCAACCAAATCCACTCCACTCTCCTGTAAGGTTAGGATAATATCTCTGCTTAAAGAAATATTAGGAAAACCAAAAGGCACATAAACGATAAATGCTTTTTTGCCTTTTATTCTTAAATCGTGAAATTTTTCTTCTATTTTCCCCATTCCCTTACTATATCTAAATCTTTATCTCCTCTACCAGAAAGACAAAGAATAACCAAAGAGTTAGCTGCCCTCTTAGCTAATCTTTTAAGATAGTAAACCGCATGCGCCGGTTCCAAAGCAGGGATTATCCCTTCCAACTTACTCAATAATTTAAAACCCTCTATAGCCTCTCTATCGGTAACAGTTACATAATTAGCTCTTTTTATTTTTTTATAGTAGGCATGCTCAGGACCAACTCCCGGATAATCTAAACCAGGAGCAACAGAATGAGCCAATTTAATCTGACCAAACTTATCCTGTAAGAGAAAAGATTTCGTCCCATGTAAAACTCCTATATCCCCTTTACTTAAAGATGCTGCATGATTATCTTTTTTACCCAACCCACCTGCTTCTACCCCAATAAATTTAACTTCTCTATCGTAAAAAAATGGATGAAATAAACCAATAGCATTACTCCCTCCTCCTACACAAGCTAAAAGGTAATCAGGAAGCCTTCCTTCTTTTTTAAGAATCTGCTTTTTAGCCTCTCTACCGATAACTGCTTGAAAATCTCGCACAATCATAGGGTAAGGATGAGGTCCAACCACAGAACCTAAAAGATAGTATGTATCCTTCACATTGGTTACCCAATCTCTAATTGCCTCACTACAAGCATCTTTTAATGTCTTTGAACCGCTCTTTACAGGAATAACTCTTGCTCCCAATATTTGCATACGAAAAACATTCATCTTCTGCCTTTCAATATCTGTCTCTCCCATATAAATATCACATTTAAATCCTAAAAGAGCGGAAACTGTGGCTGTAGCTACTCCATGTTGACCTGCACCTGTTTCGGCAATAATTCTTTTCTTGCCCATATGTTTTGCTAAAAGAGCTTGACCCAATGCATTGTTAATCTTATGAGCACCGGTATGTAAAATGTCTTCCCTTTTTAAATAAACTTTAATATTTAAATATCTCGACATATTGGGAGCAAAATAAAGAGGGGTGGGTCTAGCGGCATAATCCTTAAGGTAAGAATTTAACTGGCGATTAAACTCTATATCATTTTTTAAAAGATTATAAGCTTCTTCCAACTCCTTAAGAGGATTAAACAGTGTCTCAGGAATAAATCTACCTCCAAACTCACCAAAATAACCACTTTTATCTGGTAATATGCTCCTCTTCATCTAATTATTTATAAATTAGAATTTATAACTCTGGCGGCGAGTGGAATTGAACCACCGACATAGCGGGTATGAGCCGCTTGCTCTGCCAACTGAGCTACGCCGCCAAAATAATTTAATCTAAATATTTAACTAACTTAGCTATCGTTCTTCTTCCCACGATACCATCGGGAGTTAATCCATTAGCTTTCTGAAATTCTTTTATAGCTCTCCTTGTTTTATCCCCAATCTTCCCATCTATAGGTCCATCGTAAAATCCTGCATTTTTAAGGGCTATTTGGATTTTCTTGGCACTAAGTTTATATATTCTCTTTTCTGCTTCTTTTTCCTGGACAGAAGAAACTTTTGCTTTTGCCATTTCATAACGAGATTTCTCTAACTCCTCTCTTAACTCAGCGATTATCTCATCCCTCTCTTGAACTTGTCTTTCTAATTCCTCAACTCTCTCTTGTAGTGTAGGAGCTGTCATTTTACTTCTTGTAGTAGCACACCCCATAGAGCTTAAAATAAAGATAACTAAACCTGTCCACTTCAATGTCTTAACGCCCATAACCTCACCTCCTAAAAATAATAATTTTACTCTATCCTAATAGTTCTCCTATCTACCCCTAAGAGAGGCTTTATCCCTATAACACTAGAAAAAAGTTGCAAACTACTTACTTTCTCAATTGGTCTAACTTCTTTCAATTTAGGTGGTAAATATAAACCTAAGAATAATCTTAAAATAGAAGAAATTACAAAAATTGATAGAATCTGATAACCAAATAATGGTGGTAACCACTTTAAGATGAAACCGCCTAAAAGGGCACCAAAACAAATAGCTAATCCATTAATTATATTAAAATAAGCAATGCAGCGAACTCGCTTCTCAGGCATAACAGCATCGTAAATAAAATTTGTAGTACAAAGATTAAATCCCGCCCATATAAATCCTGAGAAAATCTGAGCAAAAACCAAAAATAGAGGATGACGGTTAACTACCCATAATAAAGGAATTACTCCTATAAAAGGAGCAACGGATCTTATAACTTTCAAATTACCCACCCTATCAGCATGCTCTCCCCAACGTTTCATTACTAACTGCATCGTTAAAGTAGCGATGATGACAATAAGAGTATATTTAAGATAAGAAAAACCTAACTCTTTAATCATCAATACTGCAAAAAAAGGAGAAGCTAAATTAACTGAGAAATTCATCATCGCTACAAATAGAACAAATCTTGCAAAATTACTCTCTCTAATTTTCGCTAAGAAATCGAATAAACTAAAAAATAATTCTCTTTTATACTCCAAAGGTGGCTCTACCATCTTCCTTAAAAAATACCAAGAGATAAATCTAAATAAAAAAGCGCAAATAAAAACTATCCCAAATCCTAAAAAAATATTAAAATTTTTCATTAAATGGAGAAAATAACCAGCAAGAAATGTTGCTCCTAATCCAACAAATCCCAATGTCCTATTCCTCCAGCCAAAGTACTCCCCTCTTTTCCCCTGAGGAACTAAATCAGCCATAAGACTACTCCACGCTGGGGTAGCTAATGCACCAGAAGAAGTAAAAAGAATTACTAAAAAAATAAAGAGCCAGGGAGTTAATTTAGCTTTTAAACCTACTATACCAATTAACAATAACACCATAGCTTGTAAAAAGACAAAAATATTTATCATCTTTTTTCGTGAACGTAACCTATAGGTAAAATCAGGTGTATAAACTTGAACCAAAGAAGCAAAAAAATTGGGTAGGGCACTAAGCGCACCTACCTCTCTAATAGAACCTCTCAGAATTAGTAAAAAAGGAGTAAAGTAATCCTGGGTAAACCCTGACATTGCTGTAGCAAAAACACCATCAATAAAAGAATACCTTAGACTATCTCTAATTCTATTATCTTTGATATCCAAATTAACCATTACTAAGGTATACGTTCTCCTCTGATTATAGGTGGTAAAACAGAGGAATCTATTCTTATTCCTCCATCATGCTCTATTTTCAAAGTATAAAGCATCCCGGGAACAAACATAGTCCCCGGAGCCTCTATCTGAGCGTTCTTTATACCCATATGTTTTGCTTTATCAGGATTAAGAGCGTACTCCCAGAAATTACTCCATAGTTTTGCCTCAAAGGGGTCATTTAGTCCTTCTAACTTATATCCTTGAGGAATATGACTTATGGGATTTATTTCGTACTCTTGAGTATTTTTACCATCTAACATAAAAACTTTCCAGAATATATAGGCACTCTTCCCTCTAAATTTATCTTTTCTACGCACGTATATATCATCGAAACGAATAACCAGAGATTGAAATTGGATAATGTTGCCGGCAAAGCTGAAATATTTAGGTGTAAGTGGTCTACCTTTCACATCGTACTCTAAGAACTTAATGGTAGTATAGTTCTTCTTTGTAGTCTCATCGTAATTAACTCCTGTAACTAAAACTTCAGCTATGCGGGAATCTGCTTCTAATTGTGAAACTACCTGTTTTAAAATTGTCTCCTCATGAAAATATTTTGCCAAAAATTTATAAAGAAAAAATATTATACCTAAAACAAAAATAGATACTAATAGAAATTTTATCCTCTTCATAGAATTAAATTTTTTCCCTCTATCACTTCAGGATTAAGTTTTTTATTTATCAACTTATCTATCTTGGGGGAAGATATATACTCTCCTGTCCAACAGTAAAGGCACAATTTCTCCTTAGGTAAACCAATAGCAGATATCATATCAGAAATGGTCTGATAACGTAGAGTTGTTACTTCTAAATCACCAGCGATTCTTTCCACCATCATCTTATAATGGGGATTGTTATGGTCTATATATTCCCTCACATCCTCTATATCCTCACCTTCAATAGCTCTAATCGTTCTACGCGTAGCAAGTTCATCTATGCTTCTTGTAGAAAGACAAAACCGGCAAGGAAAGAGTAATGGCGGGCAAGCTACTCTTATGTGTATTTCTTTTGCTCCTGCTTCCCATAATTTTTTTATAGTAAAATTCTTTAACTGTGTTCCTCTCACGATAGAATCCTCGCACACAACTATTCTATTACCTTCGATTATCTCCCGAATAGGTATTAACTTCATTTTAGCAATAAAATCTCGCTTCTCTTGAGTAAGAGGGGTATAACTTCTCCCATAACCAGGAGTATACTTAACCAATGGTCTTCTATAGGGTTTTCCTGATTCCATAGCATAACCTAAAGCATGGGATATGCCAGAATCAGGGACGCCGCAAACGATATCTACGTTAATATCTTTATCTCTTCTTGCTAACAATCTTCCACAATTTTCTCTAACAACTTCAACATTTCTACCTTCGTAACTTGATGCAGGAAACCCCGTGTATATCCAAAGAAATGAACATATCTGAGTAATAGTTCTCCCTTCAGATTTACTCAATAGCCCATTTTCGGTTAAAAGGATTATCTCTCCCGGTCCCAAATATTTGAATATCTTTAATCCTAAATTAGGGAAAGCTGTAGTTTCCGAAGCTACTGCCCAAACTTCATCATTTCTACCTATAACTAAGGGGGTATAACCATAACGATCCCTCGCCGCATATATACCTTCCTTGGTAAGAATAAGCATTGAACAAGAACCATCTATTAAATCAAAAACTCTCTCTATACCATCTATTAAACTACTCCCTTGTGTAATCAACTTAGCAATTAACTCTGTTATATTAATCTTTTCTGAGCTAAGTTCATTAAAAGAAACTCCTTTCTTTAGAAGCATTGAAATTAAAACCTCATCATTTTGTACTAAACCACTTGTAACAATACAAAACTCTCCTAAATGGGAATTAATATAAATTGGTTGTTCATCGAACGAGCTTATTACACCTATTCCCTTTCTCCCTTTTATACGATAGTGATAATCTTGGAACTTAGCTTTAAACTGAGTATCGCTTATATTGTGAATCTCCCTTCTAAATCTTCCATCCCACACAGCTAAACCAGCAAATTCTGTTCCTAAATGAGAATGATAATCAGTGCCATAGAATAGGTTATCCACACAATTATTCTTTGAAACTACCCCAAATAAACCGCTCATCTTACACCTCCCAACCGTAGAATAAGGTAAGATTATTTATTATTCTTCTCTTTCTCCTTTATTTTCTTCCAGTTTTCTATTATCTCCTCAGCAGAATTAACTTTGAGTTTACCAAACACGTGAGGATGTCTTCTCTTTAATTTTTTAATAAGAGAATCTATAACATCTTCTATATCGAATTTTCCTTCTTTAGAAGCAAGCTGAGAATGAAACATTACCTGTAAAAGTATATCACCAAGCTCTTCCTTCATATTCTCATATCGCTTAGTGTTTATTGCTTCAATCAACTCTTCACACTCCTCCCTAAGATAGGGCAGAAGCGAACGATGTGTTTGTTTTCTATCCCATAAACAACCATTTTCTCCCAGAAGGGTTTTAAATATTTTCTTTAACTCTACAAATTTAGTTCTCTTACTCACCGCTTATTTACAAATTTCAAATCTCTATCTCTTCCAATGCTTCTTTTATTCTTTGAGGAAAGGTTTTAAGTTTATTTAAATCATCTTCTGAATATAAAGATCTCATTCTAATAATTTCTTTATATATAGGTAAACTGTGCAATTCCTCTACACTCACACCTTTCTGAATAAACTTATCTGCCTCTTGATAGAAAGTAACTATTGCCTTTAGCATTAAAAACTGTCTTAAAGGTGAAGTGTAGGTATCTATCTTATCAAAAGCACTCTGCTGAAGAAAAGTATTCTTAAAAATAGAACATACATCTAAAACTAACCTCTGACTCTGAGGCAAAACATCTGAACCAACGAGTTTCACTACCTGAAGTAACCGCTGTTCTTTCTGTAAAAGGTCAAGTATAGTATATCTTAAACCTAACCAATCTCTATCTACGTTTATTTCCCACCATTTCTTAATATCATCTACATATTCTGAGTAACTATCTATCCAACTAATTGAAGGATAATGTCTAGCATTAGCTAAATCTTTATCCAAAGCCCAGAAACCACGTACGAAACGTTTAGTATGAGAAGTTACCGGCTCAGAGAAATCTCCTCCTGGTGGAGAAACAGAGGAAATAACAGTAATTGAACCAAAACTATTATTCAATGTTTTAACCTTACCTGCGCGTTCGTAGAACTCCGCTAACCTTGAAGATAAATAAGCAGGGAAACCCTCCTCAAGAGGCATTTCTTCTAATCTACCCGACAATTCTCTCAATGCTTCTGCCCAACGAGAGGTAGAATCGGCCATAATTGCGATGTTATAGCCCATATCGCGATAATATTCAGCTATAGTAATGCCTGTATAAATACTTGCTTCCCTCGCTGCTACAGGCATATTTGATGTATTAGCAATAAAAATCGTTCTTTCTAAAAGAGGCTTTTGTGTACGAGGGTCTATGAGTTTAGGAAAGTGCATTAAAATATCCGTCATCTCATTACCTCTCTCTCCACAGCCAACAAAAATAACTATATCAGCATCGCTCCATTTAGCTAACTGATGTTGAATCACAGTTTTCCCTGTACCAAAACCTCCGGGAACAGCTATACATCCTCCTTTACCTACAGGGAAAAGAGTATCTATTATCCTTTGGCCGGTAATAAGAGGAGTATCTATAGGTAATCTTTCCTTATAAGGTCTAGCTTTTCTTACCGGCCAGCGATGAAACATAAATATTTCTTTCTCCTTACCCTTAGTCTCTATAACAGCTATTCTCTCCTCTATAGTATACGCATCTTGATGAGCAATCCACGTAATCTTACCTTCTACCCCAAGAGGGCAAAGTATCCTATGCTTTATCAAAGATGTCTCTTCTACTTCTCCTAATATATCTCCTTCTTTTATATAATTATCTTTTTTAACCCAAGGAGTAAAAACCCACTTCTTCTTCCTATCCAAAGCAGGGATATGAACCCCTCTTCTTATAAAGAACCCCTCTTTCTCTTTTATCACTTCCAACGGTCTCTGAATACCATCGTAAATTGTCCCTATAAGTCCCGGACCCAACTCCACATATAAAGGGAAACCTTGGCTATAAATTGGATCTTCTGCTTTAAGCAAGGTAGTATCCTCGTAAACCTGAATATACGCTCTATCATTCTTCAATCTTACCACTTCACCCACAAGATGCTCCTCTCCTACCTCTACCATATCTAACATCCTTAAAGAAGAAACCTCTTCCGCTTCCACTACCGGCCCACTTACACGATATACTTTGCCTACTACATTTAACATAACTATTCTCAATACATCCTCATTAATCTATTGTATATATCTTCCTTCTTACGACTTAAAAGAGTAAGAAACCTATTATCGTAAATTACTCTACGATCATCCGATTGAACGATAACTCCTATATCGGTGAAATCGGATTTAATAAAGGATAAAGAAATCTCTTCTTCATAATTCTGTTTACATAAACCCTTTATCTTACTAATAAGATCCTCATTAAATATTCTCTCATCTAAAAAAGAATACAGAATATCTATTTTAAAAAAACCCACTCCTTCTATACCTGCTAATATAGCTTTCTCTAAAAAATCCAAATAACCAGCTTCTTTACGAAATCTTTCTGCCCGTTTAACTACTTCTGCCAAAACACACTCTACAAATCTATTCTTCTCTTCCAAAACAATTCTCCTCTTCTCTAAATTCAACGTAGAAAAAAATACTTCTCTTTTTTTCTCTATCTCTTTTTTAGCTTCTTTAAACATATATTCTCTCTTCTCTTCTATTTCCTTAGTTACATCCTCAAGAATCTTTTTACTACTAATCTCCGCTTTATCCAAGATATCCTTTATCTTTTGTTGAGTTTCCTCTTCAATTCTTCTCAAAATAGCCTCCAAACTATCCTTATTTATTTGTAAATAATCCCTATCCATAAAATTAAATACTTATACCTATCGCTTCTTTCAAGAATTTACTGATTGGTTTTCTTCCTTCTGATTCTCCTTTAGAGGGAATCTCGATAATTAAAGGGAGTTTATCCGCATAAGTAAGCCTCTCTATATCTTCCTTTATCAATCTGGCTACCTTAGTAGTAACGAAGATAATTCCAACATTTTCCATAGCTAAAGCTACCTTTAAAGCTTCCTTAGCTTCTCGCTGGGTAGATACTTGGCGTAACTCTATTCCCGCCAGTTTAAATCCCAAACTACTATCTTTATCAGCTATACAAAATATTATCATACCTTCCCCAAAATCATAATCGCGATAATTAAACCATATATAGCAATACCTTCGGCTAATCCTACATATATAAGAGCTCTCCCGCTTATCTCTGGTTTCTCTCCCATCGCTCCTACCGCTGCTGCGCCTACGTATCCTACAGCTATTCCCGCAGCTAAAGCACTTAAACCAGCTGATATAGACGCTGAAAGGAATGCCCAACGGACCACTGTTGGGTCATTATTCTTCTGTGACAAACCTACTTCTTGAGAGAAAACAATACCACCTAAAAAGAGAGAAAAATAAATAATCGCCATAACAGCTCCTACAAAAAAAATTTTTTTTCTACTCATTTTTCACCTCCTTAAGACTAAATGTTTCTCAAAAGTTATTATATACCCATCGGCTTATATATTCGCTTACCAGGAACAAAGAACCTTGAAAAAAACTCATAATAATTCAATCGCAAAGACTGAATTGTTACTACCATCCCTTCAAGAAGAATAATAAAAATATTACCTAAGATAATTATTACCCATGACCAAAGGTTAGAACCTCTTGCACTAACAATCTTGGAAAGTTCAAAAACAGCAATAAATAATCCCGTATGAGCTAAAGAAAAAGCAGCAATCCTTATAAAGGATAGAGTGTTAGCTAAATACCCTATAGTAATATCCAAAATATCTACCACCCCTTCTATAAAATTTGTTATCAACCCTTCTCTTTTCTTCCTATAGATTACTTCTATAATTGGCTTACATAAAAGTAAAATTATTCCTCCCAAAATTAGAAGAAAGTAGATAGATGATAATGAACCTTTTCTAATAAACACTTTAACCACTAACCCAATTATTGACCAGTAAACCACTCCTGAAATTAAACCTGCTTTATCAAAAAAAGCTTTCATATAATCATTATCTTTCAGGGCATTTATTACGTTAATAATTATAGCTGTAGATATAACTCCTATCCCAAAAATTATACTCAACTTAAAATCCTCTAAAAGATTATTTATGGGTTTAAACCATAAAGAGGAAAATTCATAACCAAAGAAACTACCAAAAAGAATACCAAATAAAGAAGAGCTAATACCACAGTAGAGGATCAGTATACCTGCTTCCTTAATTTTTTCTTTATTATTCCTAATAAGGGCTAAACTTAATAAACTCAAAACTAAACCGTGTCCTAAATCTCCAAACATCACTCCGAACATTATAAGAAAACCTATGGCTACAAATACTGTTGGATCAATAGTTCCATAACGAGGAACACCGTAAGAATTTACTAATAATTCAAAAGGTTTAAGAAACCAATTATTTTTAAGATACACGGGTATATCTTCTTTGGGTATAGATAATTCTTTAGGATTTTTTGCCTCTATATAGGAAGCTGGGGATACTTTCTTTATCCCTTCTATAACTCTAAATTTAGCTTCCTCAGGAACCCAACCACATATTATAACCGTATTAGAAGTTACTCTCGATTGCCTTTTCAATTCTCTTAAATTCCTCATAAACATTAAAAAAAAGTATGCCTTGGATAAATCATCCATAAAAGAGAAAATTATTTTTTTTATCTTTTCATCGATATCAGCTAACTTTAGTTTATACTCTTTAACCTCAACAGCCAATTTGCCTTCCACTTTCTTAGATAATAAAGTGTCCTCCTCAAAATTTTCCCTCTCTTGCCAAGATAATTCTTTTAATACTTTACCAATAAGTGGTTTATCTTGTTTCAATCCAATAATTAAACTTACTACCTCATCTTTTTCTCTTCTTATAGGGTAAAAAATATGTGGGATATCAACTAAACCTTTCTCTAACAGGGAAAGATTTTCTACATTTATTTTACCTACGTATACTTCTAAAAAAGTGTAAGAGACTCTTTTATTTATAGGGAAAGGAAGATATTCCTTTACTTGATAAAAGAAATTCTCTTTAACCCTTAATAATTCCTGCAACCTCTCTTTTTCCTTCATAACAGGCTCTAATTCCTCTTCAATTTTAGAAATAATTTCCTTTACTTTAGAATAGTCAAACCCTTCTATATCTTTTGAAGGAAGCAAATGGATACCAGTTCTCCTTAAAATATCAGTTAACCTTATCTCCAAACCTTCCCACTCCCCATTCTGATCTGAGGTAACTAAGGTAGATAGTTTCCCCAGTTCTTTTTCCACTTCACTAATATCTATAGGATGAAACACACCTGTTTTCATAAGATAGGATAAAACCTCCTCAACATTGTCCTTAAACAAAACTATACTTAAAAGTTCTAAAGAAGAGGTTGTTAACATACCAAGAAAGGAGTTATTTTCTCTTTTCCCCAATTATAGTATTTACCATAAAGCAGAGAAATAATATTCTTTGTCTCTGCACGCTTTAAAATAAGATAACCAAAAATGGTCCCGATAGTAAATGGGAAACCTGATAAAGTTCTTCTTACCTCTCTTAGTAAGATCTCATAAAGAAACTTATCTATCAAATAGATATTCTCATTGATAAGTTCTTTTATCTTCCCATAAGGATTAACCGCAATATTATCTACAAAATCTCCCACATTATCCCAAGAGTATCGGCTACTAATCGTTTCCTTATTAATCTTTTCTCCCCCAGGAATTAACCATTCTAAAACTTCTCCTAATTCTAAAGAGGTATACTTTCTCAGTCTCAACAACCAATTTATATTCTCTATGTCTATCTGTATACCTAAAATTTTTAACGCTATCCTCCGATCAAAAGAAGTTAATCCTTCTGCACAATGAATTAATCGTTCGTAATAATCAATATCTAAACCCGCTTCTAAATAAAACAACGAGCTTCTCTCCTTAAATTTATCTTTCATTCTCAACAAAGGACTTTTATAAGGAGTGTTATCAAGAAGAAGGATTATCTCCTCTATACTCTGGGCAGAGAGAATCTTTTGCGTTTCTAAAGGAAAACACAGAGTTTCTTCCCAAAGGTAGTTCTTATCGATAGGCAAATTTCTATGCCATAATCTCAATAATACTTTTAACGCATCTATCTCGTAACGTTGAAGAAGAAGATATACAAATTCTCTCTCGCGCTTAGTAGAAATACTATCGTATACCTTCCTAAAAATTTCTATATCTACTTTTAGCAAATACCTCTCCAATAACTCAAAAGATTCTAATCCTGTTATTTCTAAAGACTTATATTGATAATTTTTTTTTAACTTCTCTAATAGTTCCTCTATATCTTTTGCCTCAGCTAAATCTGACAGCTCTTTATAAGTGAACAGGCGTGAAAGCATTGCTCTTACTTTAGCGTTAACGAAAGCGTATTTAGAAAGTTCCCACATATTCTAATCCTTTTTGTCCACAAAAGAAACTATCTCTAAAAAAATATCGTTAGCAAGAGAAGATATTTTTTCCTCCATATTTTCTCTTAAAGAGCTCACCTGCTCTTTTATACTTCTAAGAATATTCTCCTTTTCTCTCTGGAAATTATTTTCTGCCAACTCCTTATCTTTTTTTATAATATCCTCTGTTTCTTTCAAGGATTCATCTTTAATCTTTGAAGCCTTAAGTTTTGCCTCCATAATTATGCGGTTAGCTTTCTGATTAGCCTCCTCTATAAGTTTTTCCGCTTCTTTTTCTGCTTCAATTATCCTATCTACAATCTCTTTCATTTCTCTTGCTTCTGACCAATAACTTCTTTTTTCTTGGAAATTTCCTCGTCAGAATTAGTTACCCGAAATATAGGCATATTAGCTTCTGTAGCTACGTATATAACGTTGGGGTTTTGATTCAATGTATTTATCCAAAGATAGTGAAGATACTGAGAAGTAAGACTCTGATTGATTATTGCTTGGGCATCACGAATCCCTTCTGCTTCTACTCTTTTTCTTTCTGCTTCCAATTTCTCTTTCTCTAAGACGAACTTCATCCTCTCTGCCTCTTGTTCTGCTTTCAATTTCTGCTCAATAGCCGAACTAACCGTGGGAGGAAGAGTTATTGCTCGTAAGAGCACTCTTTCAATAATAATTCCTCTTTCCTCTACCAAATTTTTAAGGGACTCGTATATAGCCTTCGCAAGAACTTCCCTTTCAGAAGTGTAAAGTGCCTTAGCTTCGTAACCAACGGTTACCCCTCTAGCTGCCGCACGAAACTGAGGAATAAGAACAACATCTTTATACACAGGTCCTATAGTCTTATAAACCTCTACTGCTCTTGTAGGATTAAGCTTATAAAGCACGGACACATCTAAGGCTACATTTAATCCTTCCTTTGAAGGAACACTCATTGTTTCCTTCTCCTCCTGCGTCCTTATAGAAAGAGGAACAACTTTAACTAAAGGGTTAACAAAATTTATACCGCTATTCAACGGCTTAGGGGAAACATAACCGAAAAAATCAACTACACCAACATACCCAGCAGGAACAACTCTAATAGAGCTAAACAGTATACCTATGATTAATCCTAATATAGTAGTGATAGCTATCGGCTTTAAAGAACCTGTTTTTGCTATCTGGGTAAAAATAATTCCTACTACAAATCCCATAACTAAAATAATAAGTGCTACCATATATCAACCTCCTTTAAAACCTTTTACGAGAGTAATCCTTAAATATCTTCCACATCCCTGTAGAAATTAATCCTAAAAGAAACAGGCCTAAAACTCTTCCCGGTCTAATCCTTCGTTTCTTCATAACGTATATAAAACCTAT
The DNA here is from genome assembly GCA_023818995.1 of Candidatus Omnitrophota bacterium. Classification (GTDB taxonomy): domain Bacteria; phylum Omnitrophota; class Gorgyraeia; order Duberdicusellales; family 4484-171; genus JAMWBQ01. Next base: position 1,508 of record JAMWDA010000007.1, on the reverse strand, counting down.
AAAAAAACCTATAATCGTAAAAAGTAAAATTAAGAACATATTATTAAATACATCAATTTAGCTTAACTTTTATCTAATGGATTTTCAGATTACAATATGGACTTTCAATAGTATTTATTATCAGGCAGGAAACTATTCTTCTCTTTCCACAACGATTTCTTCTAAATCAATAACTTTTTTGGAAATCAATGTGGATTTACCATCCCTAATCAAATAACCGTTATTGCCCAATTTTAACCCTAATCTGTCTTTTTCTTCCTGCTCATTATCTTTAAACTCTCGCATCCTGCTACTTAACTCTCTCATACCAAATTTCTTTCTCCGTAAAACTTCTTTCACTTCTCCCAAACTATTAATCCTACCTGACCATAATCTAATCTCTTCCTTTAAATTGGATAACTCCTTATTAAGCTCATCGTTCATAATTCTATAAGTTTCTTTTTCTTCTTTCACCTTAACCAATTCTTCTCTCAATTGACCTAGTAGGCTCTGTAAATTCTCTGTTTCCAGCCTAAATTTATCCCTCTCTATAGATAAAGCCATTATACTATCCGCTTGCTGTTGTATTTTTTCATCTTGCCTATGGATTATCTCATCCTGCTGGGAAATTTTCTCTCCCATCTTGCCCAACATAATATTTAACCCTTTATTCTCTTTATTCAAAAGGGAATTCCACTCTTCTAAATAACTATTTATCCTCCTATAAGCGGACTTCTCATACCAGAAAAGAACTAATCCCAATAACACTACAAAAATAAATAAAAAAAATAAAACTCTATTTACCTCAAATTTACCATTCATAACCCACTCTCTTTTTAACTATTTTAAACTACTATCCTTATTTGTCAATGAATTAAAAACTGGATGTTACTGTGCAGGTAGAATGTCATATATAACTGTGTAGGAAGAATGTCATATATAAAAGGGTATTTTTCTAAATTTTTGTTATGCTACCTTCATTTAAAAGGAGGTGGCATATGCAATATTCAAAGGAGATTCTACACAGGCATAAGATTCTAATTATGATGCTCAATATAGTTATTTAAGATAATCCGAGAGTAAAGAGGCTGGTATAACAAAAGATTTCATTCCATCACCGCTCAAAGCCCCATAGATAGAAACCTACCATCTGTTTTTAGCCCTCTACCTTCAGATGTTAACTTAAATGATCTCTTCTGCTTTAAATATCAAAGAACAGTTAAGAAAGATAATACCTTTAGCTTTGATAATAAGACTTATCAAATAACTCAGTTTACAAATAGAATCTCTTATGCCAAAGCTGAAATTGAACTACTGTTGTGCCGGGTAAATTTATCAGAGTATTTTACAAGGACCAATTTATACAACAGTTCAGCTATAAACAACAACATCACATATAACATGCTAGCTTCTATGTAACAATCTAACAAAAACCCTTTAAAAAACCAAAAATTTAACATTTTTGCTAAAGTCAATTAACTTTAACAAATTGGCACATTGTAACATCAAAAACCCCTGTTACTGCAATA
>JAMWDA010000160.1 GCA_023818995.1 Candidatus Omnitrophota bacterium | reverse complement strand
TTGTCTAGAGCATGCACTTGTAATGTCTTGGGGATTAAGAAAATTGAGTTGGCATAGAAGACAGAATGATTAATGGAGGGTAAATTGTGTAAGCAGATACTTGTTATCCGGATACATAATATAAGAGTTAAAATAATCACCAATTATCCAAAGTATTATGATTATCTATGTCTACATTTTGGCAAGGTTATCCTGTCCGAGCAAGTTGATGACTGCCAGGTAGAAGTATCTGCTTATTGGCAGACTGATGATTTAAACCTGGATGTAAATACAGACATGATCCAAATAGGAGCAAATACCCTTCGCGATGAAAATGGTATTTATACTATTAGAAAGATAGGAAGAAGAAAAAAGGTAAAATTAAATTTTTATATTAAAGATAATAAACTATATCTAAAGGCAAACTTTCAGAGGAAACCGTTAAAGGATAAGTTACGCTATGATATTTTTGGCCAATCACAAGAGGCGCATTTTTTTGAAATTACTTATCCGCTAATATATTATCCTTTGTTTTGGTATCTAGAATATTTTAAAAATACGCATCCTCTGCATGCTTCAGCTGTAAAAATAAAAGATAAATGTATCGTAATATGTGGTTTAGAAGGGATGGGCAAGACTACCTTTTCGCTTTTGCTTGCCCAAGACCCCCATGCTAAATTATTCTCCGATAATCTTATATTTTATGATAAGGATAATATATTTCCTTGTTATGAGCCCATAAGAATACATAAGAATGAAGATAAGTCATTATGGAAAGATAAATTTAGCAGAATAAATAAATTTAAAACTTTAAAGGATTTTTATGAGCCGATTTCTTTTAGTTTTGGCTATAGTAGTAAGCCAGATATAATAATTCTTCCCTTATTTGGTGATACTTTTTGCGTTAAAAAGATAGCTAAGATAGAATTTATTGAAAGGTTATTAAACCTTAATCAATTGACAGCTGAATTAGGAAATTACACTGAGTATTTTGCACTTTTTAATCTGCTTGTAACAGGATTTAGAATTTGGGAATTGAGATACAATGCGTTGCAATGCGCTTTAAATTCTACAGATTGTTTTGAAATGATTGTGCGTAAGGCAGATGGGTTAGAGAAAAACCTTAAGAAGTTAAAAGAAGTCGTTTTTAATGCATATACTTAGTTCTATCAAGGTATTTAATAAAGAGACAAAGAAAGTTAATGATAAAGATATAGAAGAATTCTTTTTTAATGGTAAACTTCCCTTAAGTGAGAGAATTTTCTTTGTTCAGCATCTTATGCCGTATGTCCTTTTTAGGCATCTCTGTACAGGAAAGAGAGTTTTAGAAATCGGGATAGGTAAAGGTTTCGGTAGTTACTACTTATCCAAAGTAGCCAAAGATGTCATAAGTTTGGATTTTGATTACTCTTGTTATTATTTTTTAAGGCAATATCTAGAACGTTATTGCATACCAAATATAAGATTTATTAATGCTAATGCAGTATATTTACCTTTTATTGATAGAAGTTTTGATTGCGTGATTACGTGCCAGGTAATAGAACATATAGAACTCCAAAAGCTTAATCTGTTTCTACAAGAAATATTCAGGGTTCTTAAAAATGGAGGGATTTGTCTCATAAGCACTTTAAATGTTGAACATAGCATAAAGAATACTTTTACTTATGAAAAATTTTACCAACACGAAAAAGAGTTTAACAAAAACGAATTTGAAAACTTACTGAGAGATATATTTCCCAAGATAGAAATAATAGGGTTAGATATTGGATTAAAACATAGATTTTATCAGCGGTTAAAAAAATGGGGGTTTATGAAATATAATTTTTGCGGATTTAATCCGGTTTTGCATTTTTATAATAATATATTACCAAAGGACTTTATTTTCTCTGAAAATGTCACAAAGCGCTCAAGAGACTTAATTGCATTATGCCTAAAATAGCAAAATGATTTTATTATTATCCTTATAAATGCAAGAAGAATTGAAAACAAAAGATATTATAGAAGATTACGACCGAATTTATTCTACATCTGGGCTTAGAGCAAATATTGCATATTATAGATGGATTGTAAAATTACTCAATCCAAAACAAAATAGCAAGGTTTTAGACATATCGTGCGGAGAGGGATTGTTACTGAAAGAAATTACAAAATTAAATAGGGGAATAAAGACGTTTGGTTTAGATATCTCTAAAGTTGCAGTAATGATAAGCAAGAGAAATTCACCTGATTCAAAAATTGTGATAGCGGATGGTCAAAGAGTTCCTTTTCGCGACAGTTATTTTGATTATGTAACTTGTCTAGGCAGTTTAGAGCATTATCTAAAACCTGAATTGGGATTAAAAGAAATGCTGAGAGTCTCTAAGGAAGAATCTAAATTTGTTATCGTGTTACCTAACTCTATATCTATTGATTTGATACTGGAAGTTTTAAAGACTGGCAATAAACCAAAAGAAGATTTCCAGATAATTGAAAGAAAAGCCACTAAGAAAGAGTGGGTTGATTTGTTAACGAAAAACGGATTAAATATTAATGCGGTTTATAAATCAAACCCGTACCCTGAGTTGTTCCAAGAGGGTACATTTAAGATAAAATCCTTAAAGAAATACTTTAAAAGATTACTAATCAAAATCTTTGTTCCTTTAAACTTAGCAAGAGAATTTGTATTTATCTGTACGAAGGACATATTAAAAAATGAACAACAATATAACAGGATCATTTGACAATCGTGTAAAAACATTTCTAAATGAAGAGATAGATTTTACTACTGTAAGCAAAAATAAAATAGAGAAAATCCTTCTCCTAGATGATATATTAGAAATTATTATTCTCCCAGATGTTCATTCTAAACCAGATAATCCATTCCCTACAGGGATAGTTACTTTAACTTCAAATACTATATATCCCTTTGCTATTGGCCAGGAAATAGGTTGTGGCATTCGTTTGCTTAAAACTTCTTTGGATATCCAGGATATAAATAAAAAATTTTTAGATAATTATTTTACATGTTTGAAGGATTATTTAAGAGATGGCAGAAAGAAAGTTACCTTATTTACCAAAGAAGAATATTTAAATATACTCTTTAAAGGATATGAATGGGGCGTAGAGAAATTTGATACAGAAAGACACTGTAGTATAGATGTTACTATGTCATACTTACCTTTTAAGTTTTGCGTTAAAGATATCTTATCAGCTATACCAAAGGATGCCTTTATAGCCGGATATCAACGTTTAGGTACTTTAGGAGGCGGAAATCATTTTTTGGAATTCCAATCAATAAGCGAGATTCTAGACCGAAATGCATGCGATAAATTTGGTCTTCAAAAAGGGAAAATTTTAATATTGTTTCATACAGGTGCGAATGTTTTTGCCAAGCGTTTTGATAATTATTATGGAGTAAGATTTCAAAAACATGGCTGGGATAAAATATTAAGAAAAAATTTTAGGAAATTTCTATATCATTTTAATGATTTCAGATTATGGAGATTTTTGCACCGCCTTAACCTATTTTTTAGTAAAGATTTTAAGGGTATTTATGCTGACAGTCTGGAAGGGAGGAAATACCTGCTTGGTTTTTATGCGGCAATGAATTATGGTTTTGTTAACCGTACAATTATTTCTCAATTTGTTTACAA
>JAMWDA010000159.1 GCA_023818995.1 Candidatus Omnitrophota bacterium | reverse complement strand
GGATGTTGAATCTGAAAAATTGATAACAGAAAGCAAAAATAAAAATATTGCCTTGCTGGTTTATGGCTCTCCTTTGTCTGCAACAACGCATATTTCCTTAATTAATAAAGCAAAACAGCTCGGAATAAAATGCAAAATAATTCATTCTGCAAGCATTTTTGATGCAATTGCTGAAACTGGCTTGCAGCCATATAAATTTGGCAGGACAACAAGCATTCCTGAATGGCAAGCTAATTATAAGCCTGAAAGCTTTATTGATATTGTCAAGGAGATTTCTGTGTTCAATTATTCCTTTATAATTGGTGCCAAGGAACCATTCATTGAGATTTCTAGTGCGACTTCTGTATTGATTTATTTCTTCTCCAAATAACTTAAAGAAATCATTCTGTAATTTCTTTAGAGTTAACATTTGGTGGGCAAATCTTGTTAAATTCGTGTGTTTAATTAATTCTTTCTTGTTTGAAAAGTCAATTTTATAAATTGGTATTCTACCAACATAATAGCTATCGAAATGCATCGTTCTTACAGCTTTATTATAGATAAAGAAGTAAGTGAACCAGTTGACTATTTTAGAGTTTAAGAAAGCTAGTAAATACCTTAAATCGTATTTTACGCCCCTTTTAAGAACTGTATTATTTACAGTATCCAAATTCAGAAGACCCTTGTCATCTAGAGTAGACATAAGGACTATGCGGTCATATGGGTTTCCTACGTAAGCGACTATGTTTTGTGAGAGGATTTTTGGCTCTTTTAATCTTTTAATTTTATTTTCAAATAATTTCAGTTTGCTAGAGTCGATATAACTGACGCAATCTTTTAGAAAGTATCGTTGAACTTCTTCTCCTCTTATAATTGGAGTTTTGCCTATATCATTAAGAAGATATTGCTGAGCAGGGAGTCCCCTAAAAGTTTCAGAGATTTGGTGAAGAAATATACTCTTGGTTTTAATTTTATTGAAAATTTCTATATCTTGATTATTTATATGAATTAGAAAGGCATCAAACTCTCTAACGATTTGTGTGGGAATATCCTTAATTTCAACGACTTGCTCATTATCAAATTTACCAGCCTTATAACTTAAGGATTTACCCCTTGATTTATCTGATATAAATACTACTTGTTCGAGTAATACCCCAGAAAAGGCTTCACTTGCATCTATTAGTAGTTTAATAGGTAGATTATTTAGAAGGAACGTTCTACAGTCGCTCCATTTTTCGGAGAAGGTCAAAGATTTAGGCACAATATATCCAATAAAAGCATCAGAATTACTTATTCGATATGCCAATTCGATAAACATAGAGGCAGTATTTTTATTGCTCTTTGCGACCAGGAAGCATTTTTCAAAATATTTTCTGTCTAATGAGGTTAATTCTGCTCCATAAGGAGGATTGCCGAGAACAACATCAAATCCTGGATTATTTTTAAGTGTTCCGTCTTCATTAAGAAATACAGTTGGAAAACTTATTTCCCAGATGAAGGGGTTTAAGGCTTCCCATTGATTTCCATAATATTTTTCTAAAGTTTCTTTATTTATTTCAGATTGAAGTTGTTTCTCGAGAGAAACAACTTCTTTATTTTTGTTTACTGCTATCTCTCTGTCACCTTCTTTAAGGGCCTCTTTATGTTTTTTATATATTTCCTTCAATTTGCTAACGATTTTCCTTAATGATTCTCTACTCTCAATTCCTGATATAAGGCTATTTCCGTGTTTTAAATTCTGTTCGAGATTAGGAAGAAGATGAACTGCAGAATTTCCACTTTTAAATAAATGAGATTCAGTCCGTAGTAATTTTGCCCATAAGTTAAGTTTAGCGACTTCTACGGCTTGAGGGTCTAAATCAACACCATGAATATTTTCTCGTAAGATTCTTCTTCCAACATCGTCAATCTTTAGTATGCCTAAGTTTGCGATTGCAAATAAGTCTAAGGACCCTTTTCGCTTAGACTGCTCTTTAGATTCCATTTCACTGCACTTTTCATTGTATTTCTGATAGAGACGGAAGATATAATCATAAACTGCCAATAAAAATGAGCCAGAGCCCATTGCTGGGTCAACTATTTTGATTTTACTGATTTCAGTAATCTTTTCATAAGCCTCTTTATACTTACCCTTCTCGAGTAAAGCAATTGAGTCGTTAAAAATAGGGTCTAGTTTTTCTCCGACAGTATTCTTCACAATTGTATTAACTATGTAGGGTGGAGTATAGTAAATTCCTTCTTTCTTCCGGAGAACCTTACTGTCTTTAATAGTTATTCCTTTCTCTGTGAGTTCAAAATTATGGGCAAGAAAACGTTCATACACTGAACCCATAATATCGATAGTAAGGGTGTTAAAATCATAATCATATATAGTGTTTTGTTCGTTCCACAATGGAAGTTGGGCTGGTGCACCAATCATTTCGCGGATTTCATTATCTAAAGGTTGGTCCTTGAAAAGTATTACCTCAATAAATTTGTCAGGAATTTCTAAAGTGTCGCAAATACCTTGGCGGAATAGTTCTGTATTAAAATCTCTTTCAATATCTTTGAATATTAATTTAAGTTGATGGGCAAATGGAGTGAATTTTGCGTTTACGCTTTCTTTCCAAAGATTATACTGTTTAATAAGCCATCCATAAGGACGCAGAATTTCAGTTTCGAGTAACCGAATGAAGATAAGACGGTCAATTATTTGCTGAGATGCAGTTTTCAGTTCTTCGATAGTTAACTTTGGATTAGATTTATAGAAACCATTAGCAAGAATAAGACGCCAGCGCTTCAAGTCTTCTAGAAATCGTTTATCAATATCACTTTTGATATCTTCTTTAAATCGCGACTCGATAACGCCTTTCTCGAAATTATTTCTTTCTAAGAGGTCCCAAAGAAGTAGAGCATCTTGTAAGTAATTTTCACTCTTAAATGACCAATGGGCATTTTGTCCAGAATGTAACCGATACAGATAGAGCTCTTTGAAATTCGTCAGAATAATCCAAAGGACTGGTTTATCTGTCTGGGCTAATGCTTGATAGGTTTGAATATATTCGAAGACTTTCCGTTTATATTTTTCCCAAAGACCTTCTTCCTCGAGACTCTTAGCTTCTATAAATGCCAACTTCTCTTTATTATGAGATAATAGGGTATAGTCAACCCATTTAGCCTCTATTTGGGCCTCAACGTCTCTATGATTTGAATCATATCCAAGAGAATCTAAAAGAGGAACTAAGAGTTTATCTTTTACCAACTCTTCTGGTTTGACACCTCTAGGAGGATTTTGAATAAGCTCATCGCATTTATCTACTAGTTCTTTTAATGTCTTTTGAAAAGTTTGAAAGTTCATGCTTTATTAAATATTACCTAATTATTCCTTTTCTCTTTAATTTCTTTGTCAATTTTATAATGTTTTTAATCTGTATTTTACTAATTTATTAAAAATCATTTTATTCTCCAAATGCCTCGATTCCCCAAGTACAGTATGTGCAAGCACTATGAGAAACCGGCTCCGGACCATTTAAAAGTTTAATGGCGTCAGAAAATAGCTTATAAGCATTATCTAGACTGGTATGAACTTTCTCGGGTTGGACTTGGAAACGCATAATGCCATTTTCTTGCACTTCTTTAGGGTAATAGTAGACTAGATAAGCGTAATTTCTTACTT